>DATMUX010000282.1:0-11465 GCA_035563695.1 Acidimicrobiia bacterium | reverse complement strand
GGATACGTCGGCACCGTGCTCGACGTCACCGAGGAGCGCACCGCGCAGCGCGAGCTCGTGATGCTCGGACGCGCGGTGGAGTCGACCCATGAGCTGGTGACGTTCCACGACGGCCGCGGCCGCATCATCTTCGCCAACGCGGCCGCGCGCGAGTTCTTCGGCATCGGCGCAGGTGCTCGGGTGCCGCCGATCGGTCCCAGCGAGTTCCTCGAGAACGACGCCGTCGTCCCCGAGATCAGTAATGCGTTGCACACCAAGGGCGAATGGTCCGGTGAGTTGGCAGTCGTCGGCCACCGCGGCCGCCGGGTGGTCCTGTCGATCGGGCTCGTCGCGCACTTCGACCGCAACGGCGAGCTCGAGTACTACTCCGCCCTGTCGACGGACCTCACCGAGCAGCGGCGCAGCGACGCGGCGCGCCGCCGTAGTGAAGCTGCGCTACGCGCCGTCGTGCAGGCTTCGCCGTTGCCCATCATCGCCCTCGACAGCCGCGGAACCGTGCACGTGTGGAACCGCGCGAGCGAGGAGTTGTTCGGCTGGTCCGCGCCCGAGGCCCTCGGGGTTCCGCCGCCGTTCGTCTGCGACGCGAACCGTGAGGAATTCGCGGCACTGCTCGATCAGGTGTTCGGCGGGAAGGTCGTCAGAGGCCATCGCACTCGCTACGCGCGCCGCGACGATGCTCCTCTCGCGGTCGACATCGCGCTCGCGCCGGTGCGCGACGCCAACGACCGGGTCGTGACCGCTGTTGCCGTCATCGCCGACGTGAGCGAGCAGGTACGCGCTACCGAGGCGCTGGCGGCGAGCGAAGTGTGGTTCCGCTCGTTGGTGCAGCACTCGAGCGACATGGTGATGGTCATCGGTGAGGACCGGAAGCTCGCGTACGCCAGCGAGACCGCGTGCCTGTTCCTGGGGCTCGACGATGCCGCAGTGAATCGACCGGTCGCCGAGGTCGTGCGGGTCGTCGAAGAGGATCTCGAGCCGCTCCGTTCGCTCTTCGCCGAGCTGCGCGAGCGCCCCGGCGAAACTCGACGGGCGCGCCTGCGCATACTCGACGCCGACGAGGCCGCGCGCTGGATCGAGATCACGGCCACCAACATGCTGCACGACGACGCCGTCCGCGGCGTCGTCGTCAACGGGCGCGACATCACCGAGTCGTACGAAGCCGATGCGGCGGTTCGGGATTCGGAGGAGCGGCTGCGCGCGCTGCTCTCGAGCGTCTCCGACGCGATCACCGTGCTCGGCGCCGACGGGTCGCTCCTCTACAGCAGCCCGGTGGCCGACGAGATACTCGGCGACCTTCCCGACGAGTCGATCTTCGCCCCGCTCGATCCCGGTGATGTGGCTCGGGCGATGGAGCAGTGGGATCAGACGCTTGCGCGCCCCGGTATGGGGCCGGCGTCGGAAGTGCACATCCGGCGGGGCGACGGGTCGTGGATCGATGCCGAGGTGATCGCGAACAACCTGCTCGACGATCCCGCGGTCGGCGGGATCGTCCTGACGATTCGCGACATCACGGAGCGCACGCGTTCCGAGGTTGCGCTGCGGCGCAGTGAGAGCCGCCTGCGCGAGAGCGAGGCGCGGTACCGCGCGGTCGTCGACGACCAGATCGAGCTCGTGTGCCGCTACGAGCCCGACACGACGATCACCTTCGCCAATCGCGCGTTCGCCGAGTTCTACGGCCATCGCTTCGACGACCTCATCGGGTCGAAGCTCATCGAACTACACCCGCTGGCCATGCGATCGGCCGAGCTCGAACGGCTCGCGGGCTTCGGACCGGGCGCCGAGGTGCAGACGTACGACGACTGGGAGCTCGGGGCCGACGGCGTGGGCCGCTGGTACCGCTGGACCGATCGGGCGTTCCTCGACGAGCGGGGCGCCGTCGTCGAGTTCCAATCGGTCGGCCACGACGTCACCGAGGAGCATCGATCCGCCGTCCTCACGACCAACCAGGCCGACATCCTCGAGCAGGTCGCGCGGGGTGTGCCGCTCGAAGAGACGCTCGACGCGATCGCACGAACACTCGAAGCACACTTCCCGCGGTTGATGTGCGCCGTGTTCCTGGCCGATCCCGACGGGTCGAGGCTCCGGGTGGGCGCCGCGCCGCACGTGCCGCGCCGCTTCGTCGCCGAGCTCGACGGCACGGTCGTGGGCGCATCGGCGGGATCGTGCGGTGCCGCCGCGCTGCGGCGTGAGCCGGTCTACGTCGCCGACGCGACGACGGATCCGTTGTGGGCGTCGCACCACGGCGTGGCCCTCGAGCACGGCATTCGGTCGGCGTGGTCGACCCCGATCACGGGGAGCGACGGCGGCGCGGTGCTCGGCACCCTGGCCGTCTACGCGAACCACCGGGGCGAACCGGACGCGGAGCATCGCCGGATCTTCTCGCTCATCGCCCGCCTGGCGTCGATCGCGATCGAGCGCAAGGCGTTCGAGGAGCGGCTCGCGCACGAGTCGATGCACGACCCGCTCACGGGGCTGCCGAATCGCGTACTGTTCCTCGACCGTCTCTCGCTGGCGGTCGCGCGCGGCAATCGCACGCGTGCGGGGGTCGCGGTCTTGTTCCTCGACCTCGATCGCTTCAAGAACGTCAACGACAGTCTCGGCCACGACGCCGGCGACGAGCTGCTGGTCGGGGTGGCACACCGGCTCGAGTCGATGTTGCGTCCCGGCGACACAGTGGCGCGCTTCGGGGGCGACGAGTTCACCATTCTGTGCGAGGACCTGCCGCACGAGTCCGCGCGCGAGCGTGCGATCGAGATCGCGCAGCGTCTGCTTGCGTCGATCGAGCGCCCGTTCGTCGTGCGCAACGCCGAAACCTTCGTCGGTATCAGTATCGGCATCGCGCTCAGCTCGACCGGCACGGAGACGGCCGACGAGCTGCTGCGCGACGCCGACGCCGCGATGTACCACGCGAAGGACGCCGGCCGCGGTCGCGCCGAGGTCTTCGACGACACGATGCGCGCCCGCGTGCTCGCGCGGCACGCGACGGAGAACGCGCTGCACCGCGCGATCGAACGCGGCGAGCTGCGACTCTTCTTTCAACCGATCGTGTCGTTGCGCGACGCGCGGTGCACGGGAGCCGAGGCCCTCGTGCGTTGGCAGCATCCCGAGCGGGGGTTGGTACTCCCGTCGGAGTTCGTTCCCCTCGCCGAGGAGACCGGCCTCATCGTCCCGCTCGGGGCTTGGGTGCTCGAGCAGGCCGCCGTGCAGGCCGCGCGCTGGCAGCTCCAGCACGACGACGACTTCGTCGTGTCGATCAACTTGTCAGCTCGTCAGGTCGTCGAGCCCGACCTCGCCGATCGCGTCGCCGACGTCATCGCGCGCACGGGAGTGCGACCCTCGAACCTGTGCTTCGAGATCACCGAGACCGTGCTGATGCACGACGCCGATGCCGTGATGCGCGTCATCGAACGCATGCGGACGCTCGGCGTGCACTTCGCCATCGACGATTTCGGCACGGGGTACTCGTCGCTCGGATACCTGAAGCGCTTCTCGGTCGACACCGTGAAGATCGACCGGGCGTTCGTCGACGGGATCGCCGACGACGACGGCGACCGCGCGATCGTGTCGGCCGTCATCGGGCTCGCACACGAGCTCGCGCTGTACGTCGTCGCGGAGGGTGTCGAGCGGGAACAGCAGCTGACGGAGCTCGTCGCGTTGGGCTGCGACGGTGCCCAGGGGTACTTCTTCGCTCCTCCGCAACCCGCCGACGACCTGCGGCAACTCGTCTCCCGGACCCGGCGCTGGCGCCCACCCGGAACCCCCCTGATGGGGCGCCCCGCCGCACCGCCTCCCGGCCGGACACCCCGGGGGTCAGGCGCGTCGAAGCCGGACGAAACACAGCTGTAACAATCGGGCCTCGGTCTGGATCTCACCGAGCACTCGGAAGTTGGTGACTCGTTCGCCGAGCGTTGACGCCGCGCGAAACTTCTGCAGCCGTACAAAGGAGCTACTCGTGAAACTCGTGGTAGGCATCATCAAGCCCTTCAAGCTCGACGACGTGAAGACGGCCGTACAGGAATTCGGCGTGCAGGGTCTGACGATCACCGAGGTTCAGGGTTTCGGCCGTCAACGCGGCCACACCGAGGTGTACCGCGGCGCCGAGTACACGATCGACTTCGTGCCCAAAGTGAAGCTCGAGATCCTCGTCGAGGACTCCGAGGCTCAAGGCGTTGCCGACAAGATCATGGAGGCGGCCCGTACCGGCAAGATCGGAGACGGCAAGGTGTGGATCATCCCCATCGAGGGCGTGCTCCGCATCCGAACCGGTGAAGCCGGCTCCGACGCGCTGTGAGCGGGTGACCCCATGATCTCGGCGCGGTTACGCGACGCGCGCGCCGCGCTCGTCGCGGATCCGTCGCTGCGGGGCCGTGCGTTCGGCGCGTCGCTCGCCTCGGTGCTCGACGGCGCCCTGATCGACGTGTTCACGGAGGTCGAGGCGCCGGGTGAGGTCGCGCTCGTCGCGCTCGGTTCCTACGCGCGGCGGGAGCTGTGCCCGGGATCGGACGTCGACGTGCTGCTGTTGCACAACTTGCGCGGTCGCAACGCGTCGCGCACGGTGCGGGCGTTGACCGAGCGTCTCTGGTACCCGCTGTGGGACGCGGGACTCGTGACCGGTCACGGCGCGCGCACGATCAAGGAGTCGATCTCGCTCGCGGACGAAGACCTCGACGCGCTGACCGCCCTGCTTGAGGTCCGTCACGTCGCGGGAGCATCCGATCTCACGATCGAGCTCGAACGGCGGGCCCGCGAGCTCGCCGTCAGGCGCCGGGGACGGGTGCTGCGGGCGCTCGCGGAGGGTTTCGCCGCCCGGCGCGCGCGCCCCGGTGCGATCGCGGAGATGCTCGAGCCCGACCTCAAGGAGGGTTCCGGCGGGCTGCGCGACGTGCAGGCGCTGGAGTGGGCGGGGTGGGCGCTCGGCGAGCCCGGCGCGACCCGGACGCTCGTGGCCCGCGGCTTCCTGACCGCCGGGGACCTTGCCCGGCTCGAACCGGGCCGCGAGCTGTTGCTCGACCTGCGCGTCGCACTGCAGCGCGTCACCGGTTCACGTTCCGACCGTCTCGCGCTGCAGGAACAGGACGCGGTCGCCGAGCAGCTCGGCATGCCCGACGCCGACGCGTTGGTGCACGACCTCGCGTCGGCCGCCCGCGAGATCGCGTGGATCTCGGCCGACGTGTGGATGCGCGTCGCCGATTCACTGCGCGGACCGGCCGGGCGGGCCGGCAGTGCCGATCACGTCGTCGCCCAAGGTGTCGTGCTGCGCGACGGCCGCGTGCACGTCGAGGCCGACGGCGACGGGTCGATCCCCGCGTTGCGGGCGATCGAGGCAGCGTGCGCGGCCGCGGAGCACGATGTTCCGTTCGACCGGGCGTCGCTGACCAGATTGCGTGCGACCGGCGAGCCGACGTGGGACGTGTGGGAGCGCGCCGGATTCGTGCGACTGCTGAGATTCGGCGAGAACGCGGTTCCCGTGTTCGAAGCGTTCGATCACGAAGGTGTGCTGGTGCGCCTGCTTCCCGAGTGGTCGCACGTACGGTCCCGGCCCCAGCGCAACGCGTATCACCGGTTCACGGTCGACCGGCACCTGCTGGAGGCCGTCGCACAGTGCGCGCAGTTGCTCGACGCGGGCGACGCGCACGCGACCGGCGGCTTCGAGAACGACATCGACGCGATCGTGGCGCGGGCGTGCCGGCGGCCGGAGCTGTTGCTGTTCGGCGCGCTGTTGCACGACATCGCCAAGGGAATGCCGGGCGACCACTCGAAGGTCGGCGCGCAGACCGCGGAGCGCATTGCGCGCCGGATGCGGATCGACAGCGAAGGCCGCGAGATCGTGGTGTGGCTCGTGCGGCACCATCTGCTGATGGCCGAGGTGGCGACCCGGCGCGATCTCTCGGACGCGACCGTCGCCGACAACGTCGCCGCCGCGTGTGCAGCCGACGCCGAACGCCTCCGCTTGCTGTACCTGCTGACGATCGGCGACTCGCGCGCGACCGGGCCGGCGGCGTGGAACCCGTCGAAGGCCGGATTGGTGCGCGATCTCTTCGTGAAGGCGGCCGCCGCGATCGAGCGGGGCGAGGCGCGGGCGCTCGCGGCCGACCGGCGGGAAGCGCTCGTGAAGCGTCTCGGCGAAGAGCGGGCGTCGGCAATCCTCGACCGCCTGCCCGAGTCCTACGTGCTCGCCTTCGACGTCGACACGATCTGCGCGCACGCCGCGCTGCTCGAGTCGGTCCCGACGGTGCAGTGCGAACCGGTGGGAGGCGGCAACGTGGTGGTCACGGTCGTGGCTCCCGACCGTCCGGGCCTCCTCGCCACGCTGGCGGGCGCGTTGTCGGTCGGCGGCGTCAACGTCTCCGACGCCCAGCTGTTCGGTACGGCCGACGGGCTCGCGCTCGACGTCTTCCGCGGTGCCGACCCGTTCGGGCGGGTCGTCGAGGACCCGGCGCGCGTCGTGCGCGTGATCGAGCGGGCGCTCGCCGGCGAGATCGACCTCGCGACGAGGGTCGAGGAACGCCGGCGGTCCTACGCACCGTTCGGCGAGCGTGCCGGCCCCGTGACGGTCGAGGTGAACACCGACGAGTCCGACACCGACACGGTGGTGGAGGTGCACGCCGACGACGACGTCGGGCTCCTCTATCGCCTCGCTTCGGCCTTCGTGGAGTTGCACGTCGACGTGCGCGTCGCCAAGGTCGCGACGCTCGGTCAGCGCGTCGTCGACGTCTTCTACGTGCGCGACGCGAACGGCCGCAAGATCGACGATCCGGAAGCAGTCGAGTCGCTCGGTGCGGCGCTCGTCGCCCGGATGCGCGCCTGAGCACTGGCTAGGGTGCGGAGCGGCATGAGCGACAACGGGGAGTTCGCGATCTCCGCCGCGGATCTCTTGCGCTGGGCCGAGGCGCTGTCGGGCATCGCCCGCACCGGGCTCGGCTTCACCAAGAGCCTCTACGAGCAGGAGCGTTTCGAGGAGGTGCTGAAGGTCGCGGCCGACATCCGCGCCGCGGCGATCGAGGAAGCCGAAGCCGACGTGTTGTTCGAGGAATGGTTGAGCACCGTCGGCGAAGGCGTCGGCGGCTACGTCACCCCCAAGGTCGCGGTGGCGGCGGTGGTCGGCAACGAGCGGGGCGAGTTGCTGCTCACGCGCCGCGCCGACTCCGGATGGTGGTTGTACCCGGTGGGCTGGGCCGACGTCGGATACTCACCTTCGGAGATCGCGATCAAGGAGGTCTTCGAGGAGACCGGCATCGAGTGCGAGCCGGTCTCGCTCATCGCCGTGCTCGACGGCCTGCGGCTCGGCTTCGCACGCCTGCCCATGTACTCGCTCGTTTTCCACTGCCGCATGACGGGAGGCGAGCTGCGGGGCCATCCGCTCGAGACGAGCGCGGTTGGGTTCTTCGCGCGTGGCGACCTTCCGCAGCCGCTCGCGGGCGCGCACCGGTGGCTCGACCTCGCGTTCGCCGCGATCGACGGCGAGCGCGTCGACACGTGGTACGACCCGCCGCGCGTGCCGCCGTGGCGGGAATGAACCCGGCCGTCACGAGCTGAGTTGCTCGAGGAGCAACGCGACGATCGACACCTTGCCGTCGGACTGTTCCCAGGCGTCGCCGATCGCTTCGTGATCGACGAGACCGCACCGATCGGGCGCGCGCCCCATCACGTCGGCGGCACGTTGCGCGAGCCGGGCGGGTTCGATGTCGTCGCCGTAGGCCGCGAAGCATTCCAACCCGTCCCAGAGGCCGGTCAGCGGCCGGGTCTCGGCGCCGAGGCGCAGCGCGTGCGGATCGACGCCGTTCCCGATCTGATCGACGGCCAGCTCCCACACGTCGTAGTGCGAGCAGCCCTTGGGGGTGCGATAGCCGGCGACGGGGTGGAGGCGGAATTCGAGCGCACGGGCGGTGCCGCCCTCGTCGCCGACCAGCCAGGTCTGGCTGCCGTTGACGTAGCTGTCGACGGGAACGCCGAGATGCTCGTCGATGGTGAGCACCAGCTCGGGCGAGATGGTCCAGACGGCGGACGCGACGCGGGACATTCTTAGACCGTAGCGACACCGCCGCCCTACGATCGGCTCCGATGAGCAAGTACGACCGGCTGACGGCGCTCGACGCGAGCTTCCTGCACATGGAGCGACTCGAGTACCCGATGCACGTCGGCGCGATGAGCATTCTCGAGGGTGCTCCGTTCGTCGACGAGACTGGTCGCTTCCGTATCGAGGAGGCGCGCAACCTCGTGTTGTCGCGCCTGCCGCTCATGCCGCGCTTCCGCCGCCGGCTCATGACCGTGCCCTACGACCAGGGCCGCCCGATCTGGATCGACGACGATCGGTTCGACATCACGTACCACGTCCGGCTGACGGCGTTGCCGCGTCCCGGGTCGTGGGAGCAGCTCGTCGCCTTGACCACGCGCGTGCAGGAGAACCTGCTCGACCGCGACCGCCCGCTGTGGGAGATCTGGTTCGTCGAGGGACTCGAAGGCGGTCACGTCGGGCTCATCCAGAAGACGCACCACTCGTTGATCGACGGGGTGTCGGGCGTCGACGTCGCGACATTGCTCCTCGACGTGTCGCCCGAGTACCAGCGGCCCGAGGTCCCCGACTGGACAGCCGAACCCGCACCGAGCTCGTCGCAGCTGCTCGTCGACACCCTCTACGAGCGCATCACCGAACCCGCCGAATTCGTGCGGTCGGTCCGGTCGTTGCTCCGGGTGCCCCGGCGCGCGCTCGAACGCATGAGCGACTTCGCGCGCTCGATGAGCACGCTGGTGACGCGCGACGCGATCGCGCCGCGCACGTCGATCAACGCGCAGACCGGGCGTCACCGACGCCTGTCCGTCGTGCGGGTTCCGTTGAGTGAGATCAAGGAGATCCGCGCCGGTCTCGCCGGCACCGTGAACGACGTCCTGCTCACCGGTGTCGCCGGCGGCCTGCGCCGGGTGTTCCTGCAGCGCGAGGACGACACCGAGGGCCTGCACCTGCGAGCGCTGTGCCCGGTGTCGGTGCGCTCCGACGACCAGCGCGGCGCGCTGGGCAACAAGGTCTCGGCGATGTTCGTCAACCTGCCGGTCGACGACCGCAACGCGGTGGACCGGTTGCACGCGATCTCGGCCCAGACCGCCGACCTCAAGGAACGGCATCAGGCGCTCGGCGCCGAGATCCTGTTGAGCATGAGCGACTACATCGCTCCGACCTTGATGAGCCTGGCCGCCCGGATCGTCCACCGCCAGCCGTTCATCAACCTCGTCGTGACCAACGTCCCGGGGCCGCAGTTCCCCTTGTACATGATGGGCGCCCGCCTCCTCGAGGCGTACCCGATCGTTCCGCTCACCCGGAACCTGACCGTCGTCGTCGGCATCCTGTCGTACGACGGCACGTTGCACTTCGGCCTGTGGGCCGACCGCGACGCGTTCGCCGACCTCGAGATCCTGGCGGGCGGGATCGACGACGCATTCGCCGAGTTGCTGAAGATCGCACGAGAAAGGGGAACGGCGTGACCGAGCTGTGGGAGCGCGATGCCTGGGAGCTCGCCGACGGAGTCCGGAAGGGAACGTGGCCGGCGACGGCGCTGCTCGACGAGTTCGTCGCGCGCGTCGAGCGGTTCGATCCCGAGCTCAACGCGTTCTGCCACCTCGACGTCGACGGCGCGCGGGCCCGCGCCGAGGCCGTGGACGCGGCGGTCGCGCGTGGTGACGATCCGGGTCCGTGGGCCGGTGTGCCGATGGGCGTCAAGGAGCTCGCGCAAGTCGAAGGGTGGCCCAACACACACGCGTCGAAGGTGTTCGAGCACGATGTCGCGGAACGCGACTGCACCGAGACCGCGCGGCTGCGCGCCGCGGGCGCGGTGTTCGTCGGCCTGACGACGTCGCCCGAGTTCGGGGCCACGAACTGGACCCGCACGTTCCTGCACGGCACGACGCGCAACCCGTGGAACTCCGAGCGCACACCCGGCGGGTCGTCGGGCGGGTCGGCCGCCGCGGTCTCGGCCGGCATGATGCCGATCTGCACGGGGAGCGACGGAGGCGGATCGATCCGCATCCCGTCGTCGTACTGCGGGCTGTTCGGCTTCAAGGTCAGCTTCGGCCGCGTCGGTTCGGCCGCAGAGTTCGACAACGGGCTCACCTCCGTGCCCGGGCCGATCTGCCGGTCGGTGCGCGACGCGGCGCGCTATGTCGATGCGATCGCGGGGCCGACCGCGATCGATCCCACGTCGCTGCCGCGCCCGTCGCGTTCGTACGAAGATGCGATCCTGTCGGGCGCGGCGGCCGAGCAGCTCCGCGGGAAGCGGGCCGCGTGGTCGTCGACGCTCGGGTTCGCCGTCTGCGACTCCGCCGTCGAGAAGCTCGCGCACGAGGCCGCGCTCGCCCTGTGCGCCGACGCCGGGATCGAGCTCGTCGAGGCCGACGTGCGATTCCCCCGGCCGGGACAGGCCTGGGCCTTGCTGTCGAACCTCTCCGGCGCGACGCATTACGGCGAGCGCGTGTACTCGCGGCCCCTCGAGGAGCTCACGCCCATACCGCGCGCCGGGTACCGCCAGCTGCGCGAGCTGCGCGTCGACGCGATCCTGCGCGCACTGCGCCGGCGCGACGAGCTCCTCGCGGCGATCGCCCGCGTGTTCGACGACGTCGACCTGCTGCTCACGCCGACGACGGCGACGACCGCTTTCGTCGCCGAGGGCCCGCCCCCGCTCGAGATCGAGGGCCAGCCGGTCGGCGGGATGGGCTCGGTGCCGTTCACCGCGCCGTTCAACATCTCGGGCATGCCGGCCGTGAGCATCCCCGTGGGGTGCGCGCCCGATGGACTCCCGGTCGGGCTCCAGGTCGTCACGCGGCGCCACGACGAGGAGCTCGTGCTCGCGTGCGGCCACATCGCGGAGGCGCAGCGCCCGTGGACCAAGTTCGCCCCGCTCGCGTACACGTGACCCCGTCCCGCCCACGCCAACGTGCGTCAATGTTCCCTGTGAGACATGGTGTATTGACGCAGGTTTGCGGGGGTCCGGTACCCTCGGCCGCGTGACCGACACCCAGCCGCGTGCGGCGCGCCCGCCCAAGCAGGAACAGGAACCGGCGTCGGCGGAGGTCACCGAGGTCGCGCCGGGTGTGCTGCGCATGCAGCTGCCGATCTGGATGCCCGGGTTGGGTCACGTGAACATGTACGGCCTCGTCGACGATCGGGGCCTCACGGTCGTCGACCCGGGGTTGCCCGGGCCGCAGTCGTGGAAGGCGTTGAAGCAGCGGCTCGCGCGCGCGGGCTACGGGGTGAAGAACATCCACACGGTGGTCGTCACGCACTCGCATCCCGATCACTTCGGCGGCGCCGGGCGCATCGCTCGTGAAGCGGGCGCGCGCCTCGTGACGCACAACGCGTTCTCGACGTGGACGGTGAAGGGTCCGAGCCCGCAGCGCGCGCTGTCGGAAGAGGAGGCGCGCCGGGCCGAGCTCGACGCGGCTGCGTATGCGCAAACGGCCGACGTTCCGCCCGAGGA
>DATMUX010000281.1:0-4125 GCA_035563695.1 Acidimicrobiia bacterium | reverse complement strand
GCCTGCGCGAGGATCGCGCCGTTCATCTCGGCGCGGTGCGTATTGAGCATCCCCGCGAGCACCGTCGGCTCGACGCGTTCGGCGATGCCCGAGTAGCCGCGCACGTCCGACATCAACACCGTGACCGTCAGCTGCTCGGTTTCGCCGATGCGGCGGCCGCCGCTCCGCAACTGATCGGCGACACCGCCGGGCAGCATGCGCCGCAGGGTCTCACCCTGCTCCTCGCGGTCGATGATCGCCTTCTGCAGTAGCCGGAGGCGGCGGAGCGCGCTCTCGCGACCGGCACTCGCCTCCTTCGCGAGCTTGAGGAACAGCTCCTCGACGGCGTCGTTCGCGGCTTCGGGCGTGACACCCCACGCCGATGCGATCGCCTTCACGGGCCGCCCCTGGGCGATCCACTGCAGCAGCTGCTCCTCGCGCTCGTCGAGCTCGCCCTCGTTGCGCGCGGGGGCCACGAGCGCGTTCACGATCGCCGGGTCGAGCATGCTCCCGCCCGTGGCGACCTCGCGCACCGCGTGCACGAGCTGGTCGCCGTCGCCGACCCGGTCCTTGAGGAGGTACGCGTACCCGGCCGCACCCTCCGAGAGCAGCGAGATCGCGTACTCGGGCTCGTCGTACTGCGACAGGACCACGACGCCGGTCCCGGGATGGTGCATCCGCACCAGCTTCGCCGCCTCGATGCCCTCGTTCTGGAAGTTCGGCGGCATGCGGATATCCGTGACGACGACGTCGGGCCGCGCCGACCGGGCACCCGCGACGAGCCCGTCGAAATCCTCGGCCACGCCGACGACCTCGAAATCGGGTTGCAGCGCGAGCAGCGCCCGCACGCCCTCGCGTACGAGCAGCGAGTCGTCGGCGAGGAACACGGTGATCACACCCAGATTGCACCCGTTCGCGCGGCGGTTGCACAAGGCGGGGGGCACCCGGGCGCCCGGGGTGCTGCCACGACCCCCACGACACCGGCCCTCCGGGTGGGCAAAGCCCGGACGTCGCCGTACGGTTGGACCGGAGAAGGAGGCACCCATGCGCATCGAGCACACCGTCACCACCGTGTCGTGGATCCCGTCGGAAGCCGTGACCGGCGTGAACAAGGCGTTCTTCGAGTCCGGGTTCACGCACTACGACTCGCCCCCGCCGGACGCGCTGCACGATCTCGGCGAGATGGCCGCGCAGGACACCTTCCGCTTCGCGAACCGCCTCCACGCGTGGATCGACGTGACCGGCGGCCGGATCACCGATTGCGGCTACGTCGACGGCAGCGTCATGGGCGCCACGACGGTGCGCCTCGGCAAGCTCGACGTCGCGCGCTTCCAGGCCGTGCGGTTCGAAGAGCTGCGCGCCGATCCCGACATCGGCGAGTCGTCCGTGCGGTTCGTGCAGACGTTCGGGGGCCACGTCGCGCTGCCGGCGCCGCGTCGCGTCAACCACCCCCCGTTCTTCAAGCTCGAAGCGCCGACCGTGTGGACGACGCTCGCGCTCACACTGCACGCCGACGGGCGCGCCGAGTGGGAGCTCGCCGGCGCGAGCCCCTTCCCCCGGCACTGGATCTACGACGACGAGGGCAAGCTCGCCGCCAAGGCCGGCCTCGCCGACTTCAAGGACTGGTGGCGGCACTCCTTCGGCAAGCGCACACCGTGGGGCGACGAGGACTCGGCCGCGCTCGTGACGGCCGTCGAGACGGCGCTCGAGCGCGAGCTGTCGGCCGAGATCATGCGCGGCGGCGAGAAGCCCAAGATCCGCACGCTGAAGGAAGGCCAGGTGCTCGTCGAGCAGGGTCAGCTCGGACACGAGCTCTACCTGCTCCTCGACGGCGTGCTCGAAGTGAACGTCGACGGGGAGACGATCGCCGAGGTCGGCCCGGGCGCGATCCTGGGCGAGCGCGCGCTGCTCGAGCCCGACGGGCGCCGCACGTCGACCCTCCGCGCGCTCACGAAATCGAGAGTCGCGGTCGCCGACGCGTCGCAGCTCGAATCCGCCAAGTTGCGCGACGTCAGCGAAGGCCACCGCCGCGAGGAACGTTGAGACGTTGAGAGCACAGTTCTGCGGCGTGCGGGGATCGACGCCGGTCGCGGGGCCCGACTTCGCCCGCGTCGGCGGGCACACGTCGTGCCTCGCGCTCTCGGGCGGCGACGAGCTGCCGTCGCTCATCCTCGACGCGGGCACCGGACTCCAGACGCTCGCGCCGCGCTTCGGCACCCGTTCGTTCACCGGCACCGTCGTGCTCACGCACCTGCACTGGGACCACCTGCAGGGCCTGCCGTTCTTCCCGCCGGCCGACCGCCCCGACGCGCACGTCGTGCTCGCGCAACCGGCGCAGGGCGATCCCGTCACGGTGCTCGAACGCGCCATGTCGCCGCCCCACTTCCCGATCGGCCCGAACGGCTTGCGCGGAACGTGGGAGCACCGGGGCCTCGCGGCGGAGAAGCACAGCTTTGGTGCGTTCTCGGTGACGACACGCGACGTCGTACACAAGGGTGGGCGCACGTTCGGGATCCGCGTCGAACATGGCGGCTCGTCGCTCGCGTACGTGCCCGACGCACTCGACGCCAACGACGATGCCATCCTCGACCTGGCCTACGGCGTCGACGTGCTCGTACGCGGAACGCCCTTCACCGCCGAGGAATCGGAACGGGCCGACGCGTTCGGGCACGGGACCGTCGAGCACGCGGTCGACATCGCGCGGGAGGCCGGGGCCCGGCGCCTGATCCTCACGCACCACGCGCCCACACGCACCGACGCGGAAGTCGCGCATATCGCGGCCCGTAGCGGCGCCGAGGTGGCGACCGAGGGACTCGTGATCGACGTCTGAGGCGCTATTTCGCCTCGCTGGGCGCGAGATCCCCGAGTCCCGCGGAACCCACACCCAGCTCGGGAGCGTTGGCGTAGTCGGTATCGGTCTCGAATCCGGCGCCGTGCTGCTCGCCGCGCTTCTCGATCGCCCGGATCAGGGCCTGCGCGCACTCCGGATGGAACTGCGTGCCGGACTTGTCGCGCAGCTCGGTGAACGCGACATCCTGCGAGAGGGCCTTGCGGTACGCGCGCGTCGACGTCATCGCGTCGTACGCGTCGGCGATCATGATGATGTACGGCTCGATCGGGTGCTCGGTATCGTCGGGATCGAACCGCATGCTGTCGCCGTGGGTATCGCGGGCGATCGGGCGCAGGAAGTCGATGTGCGACAGCATCTGCACGCCGACCTTCTCGTGGATGCGCACCTGCGCGAACTCCTCGGCGGTGAGGCGCCCCGGTTTGTTGAGCAGATGGTTGGGCACGACGAGCTTGCCGATGTCGTGCATCAACGCGGCGAAGCGCAGACGTTCCATGCGCGCGGGCATGAATCCGAGCTCCTCGCCCATGTAGCGCGCGTAGCCCGCGACGCGCTCCGCATGACCGGCGGTGTAGCGGTCCTTGGCCTCGAGCATGCGGATCAACATGCTGACCGACTGCTCGTGCGACTGCGTGACCTGCAGGTAGGAGGCAAACAGCTCGCGCGCGATGAGGATCGGCACGACCATGAGCACGACGACCCAGGCACCGAGCGACAAATACATCCTTCCGAGCACGAAGCCGAGGCCGGCGAAAGGGAGCACCTCGGCAAAGACATTCGGGATGTGGGAAAGCACGTCTCGCGGCACCGCACGGAGTTCGACGACGTACGAACCCAACAACGCGCTCAGCGACACGAACAAATAGGCGCAGGTCGCGGCAAACAGCGGAACGAGCGTGATCGGGAACGTCGAGCCCGCGAGGGAACGAAGGGGGATGTATGCACCGACTGCCGCGGCCGCAGTGAGCGCGAACATTCCGACGTTGAAGGGGATCCATCCCCGACGCGCTCGAGAAAGATGGGGCAAGTAGAACCCGCAGAACATCCCAACGAGCACCGCTCCCGACGGCGTCCCCTCCGCCGCGAACACGACCACCGCCGCGATCAGAATCATCGTCCCGGCGTCGACAGTCAGCCCACCGGGAAGCACAACCAGTCGATTCCTCGCGAAGACTGCGAGGACTCCGAACAAGAGCAAAGGCCCCGGCTGTGGTGCACCGGACTGCCAACCGAAGATCACTGCAACAATCAGGGCAGCGAGGAAGAGCACCGCGGTATATATCCGCAATCGGCGGGGA
>DATMUX010000280.1:0-2082 GCA_035563695.1 Acidimicrobiia bacterium | reverse complement strand
TCACCCGCAACGGGGTACCCCGCCCGAGCTTCGTGCGCAGCTCCGCCTCCGAGATCACATCGACCGCGTTCGCGGTCAGGATCCGGAGTTGGCGGTCGACGTCCACGACGGGCGACGGTAACAAAGGCACCAGAGGAGGCGCCGACTTTTCGGCCGGCACCGCGTCAGCCGAGCTTGGCCGTGAGCCCCCCGTCGACGGCGAGCACCGCGCCGTTCACGAATGATGCCGCCGGCAACGCCAGGCTCAGCACCATCTGCGCGACCTCGCCGGGCTCGCCGTAACGCTGCAACGGCACCCGCCGGCGCGCATAGCGGTTCTTGGCCTCTTCCGGAATGGGTTCGGTCATCCCGGTGCGGATGGGGCCGGGGCACACGCAGTTGACGTTCACGCCGCGCGGCCCCAGCTCGCAGGCGAGCGACCGCGTGAGGCCGATCAGCCCGTGCTTGCTGACGGTGTACGGGCTGAGGAACGGCGTCGCCCCGAGCCCTTCGGTGGACGCGATGTTCACGACCCGACCCGCCCCCTTGCGCGCGAGGTACGGGAGACACGCCCGAATGAGCCGCACCGGCGCGGCGAGGTTCACCGCGAGCGTCGCGTCCCACGCGCGGAAGTAGTCGTCGGCGTCGACGGGCACGGGCAGGCTGACGCCCGCGTTGTTGACCAGCACGTCGATCGGGCCCACGCGCGCCACGATCTCGTCGACGACGCGCACGATCGCGTCGGGGTCCGAGACGTCGAGGGCGAAGCGCTCGCGGCACGCGACATCGAGGCCGTCGAGCGTGCGGTCGGTCGCGGCCACGGCCGCGCCCTCGTCGTGAAACGCCCGCGCGATCGCGCGTCCGATGCCACTCGCCGCGCCCGTGACGAGCACGACCTGCCCCGCAACGCTCCGCACGCCTGCCGGTGCCACGCGGGGCAAGCTATCGCTCATGACGGATCCGTTCCGAGGCATTCCCCGGCCTTCGGGCATGGGCTTCTGGCCGCTCGCCGACGACGACGTCGGCGTCGAACCGGGTCGAGAGCCCGTGCGGATCGTCGCCGAGGACGGCGCGCTCGTGCGCGGGCTCCTCTGGACGCCGCCCGGCGGCCGGCCCTGGCACACCGCCGTCGTGCTGACGCACCCCCGCGCCGACTTCTCGGTGCACTACGCGTGTCCCTTGCTCGCCGCGGCCGGCTACGGCGTGCTGGGGTTCGCGACCCGCTACCTGAACAACGACACGGACTGCCTGCACGAGCTGGCGGCGCGCGACGTCGCGGCCGTCGTCGCGTGGGTCCGGTCGCGCGGCGCCGACGCGGTCGTGCTGCTCGGCAACAGCGGCGGCGGCTCGCTGATGGCCCTGACCCAGGTCGAGCACGAGTGCGGCGACGCGTGGGTCGGGGTCGCCGCGCACCCCGGCGAGGGCGTGTTCATGATGCAGGCCATCGACCCGTCGGTCGCCGACGAGCGCGACCCGTTCTCGGTCGTCGCCGAGCTCGACATGTACGACCCCGGCAACGGATGGCGACCGTGGCCCGAGTCGTGCTCGTACGACCGCGACTGGCTGGCGCGCTACCGCACCGCGCAGGCCGAGCGCGTGGCCCGGATCGACGCGCACGCACGCGCGCAGCTGGCGGACGCCGCGGAAGCCCGCGCCGACCTCAGTACGGCCGAACGCGGCTCGGCCCGCTGGCGGCAGCTGCGCAAGCGCGCCGTGCACCTCGAGTACATGACGATCTACCGGACGCTCGCCGACCCCGCCTACCTCGACCCGGCGATCGACCCCGACGACCGGCCACTCGGGTCGCTGTTCGCGTTCCCCGACCCGTTCGACGCGAACTACGGCCGCGCCGGGCTGGCGCGCACGATGACCACTCGCGGCTGGCTATCGACGTGGTCGGGCTTGTCGTCACCGGCGAAGCTCGCGGCCACGATGCCGCGGGTACACGTACCCGCGCTCGTCGTGCACCCGACGGCGGACACCGAGATCCGTATCGGCCAGGCGCGCGAGATCGCCGCATCGGCCGGGTCCGGCGACGTCACGTACCACGAGATCCCGGGTGCGCCGCACTACCTCGAGGGGCATCGCCCGGAGGCGATGGCC
>DATMUX010000279.1:0-7085 GCA_035563695.1 Acidimicrobiia bacterium | reverse complement strand
ACACCGGGCCCTGGAACCCGTACGTCAGCAGGTTGCGGAACACCTCGTGGCCGATCGTGCCCGGCTCGCGGCTCGCACCCACCACGGCGATCGAGCGGGGCGACAGCAGCCGCACGATCGATGCGGCTTCGGCCTGCGACTCGCGTGCCTCGACGGCGGCGACCGACGTGGGCGTGGGCTCGATCGAGAACCGTACGTGCACCGTGCCTTCGACGAAGCGGCGCTCGGCCGTCCAGCCCGCGTCCTTGAAGACGTTGAGCATGCGCGTGTTGCCCGGCAGCGTGTCGGCCGAGAACGTGTGTATCCCGTTCGCGCGCGCCACCACCGCGAGGTGCTCGAGCAGGAGCGTGCCGAGCCCGCGGCCTTGCTGCGCGTCGTCGACGGTGAAGGCGACCTCGGCTTCGCCCGGCGCGACACGGTCGTAGCGCGCGATCGCGACGAGATCGTCGCCGAGCTCGGCGACGAGCGCGAGCGAATGGTCGTAGTCGACGTTCGTGAGCCGCTCCAGCTGTGCGGCCGTCGGCCGCGGGACCGGCGAGAAGAAGCGCAAGTAGATCGACTCGTCGCTCAGGCGCTCGTACAGCGCGAGCAGCCGCTGGTCGTCGTCGGGCCGGACGGGCCGCAGGCGCACGGTGCCGCCGTCGGTGAGCACGACGTCGCTCTCCCACTGCGCGGGATACTCGGCCATCGCGTGCACGCTACTGCCGGCGAGCAGCACCAACCCGGGCCCCCCGCCCGGTAACTTCACCCGCGTGACCGACGCGGCGGTGGCGAGCACCGGTCCCGGCGCCCCTGGCAACCGTCCTCCGACGGGCCCACGCGGGCTGAGCACCGCCGAAGTCGCCCAGCGTGTACGTGACGGGCAGGTGAACACGGCCGAGGAGCGCACGAGCCGCACGTTCGGCGAGATCCTGCGCGCCAACGTGCTGACCCGCTTCAACGCGATCCTCGGCACGCTGTTCGTGCTCATCCTCGTGTTCGGCGCGGGCCAGGACGCCCTCTTCGGCTTCGTGCTGCTGTGCAACACGCTCATCGGCGTCGTGCAGGAGTACCGCGCCAAGCGCACGCTCGACCGTCTGGCCGTGCTGCACGCGCCCAAGGCGCGCGTCACGCGCGACGGCGCGGTGCAGGAGATCGCCGTCACCGACGTCGTGCTTGACGACGTCGTCGACGTGCGCGCCGGTGATCAAGTGCCCGCCGACGGTGTACTCCGCGCGGTCGACGGGCTCGAGCTCGACGAGTCGATGCTCACCGGGGAGTCCGACCCCGTCACCAAGCACGACGGCGACGAGGTGCTCTCGGGCAGCATCGCGGTCGCGGGACGCGGGCAGTTCCAGGCGACGGCCGTCGGACCCGACGCCTACGCGCGCCGCCTCGCGACCGAGGCCCGGCGCTTCGCGCTCACGCGTTCGGAGCTCATGGACGGCATCAACCAGATCCTGCGCTTCGTGCAGTGGGCGCTGCTGCCCACGGCCGCGCTGCTCGCCGTGAGCCAGTTCCTCACGCACCACGACGTCCACGACGCCGTGTCGGGCACGGTCGCCGGTGTGGTTGCGATGGTGCCCGAGGGGCTCGTGCTCCTCACGAGCATCGCGTTCGCGGTCGCGGCGGTGTCGCTCGCGCGGCGCCAGGTGCTGGTGCAGGAGCTGCCCGCGGTCGAAGGGCTGGCGCGCGTCGACACCGTGCTGCTCGACAAGACCGGCACGCTCACCCAGGGCGTCATCGAGTTCCAGCGGGTCCATGAGCTCGAGCCGTCCGACCCGATCGCCGAGGCGCTGGGCGCACTCGCCGCCGACGAGAACCGCAATGCCACGATGAACGCGATCAGCGCGGAGTTCCCCGCGGCCGGCGGGTGGACCCGCGTGGCCGCGGTGCCGTTCTCGTCGGCGCGCAAGTGGAGCGCGGCCAGTTTCGACGGCCGCGGCACGTGGGTGCTCGGCGCGCCCGAGATGGTGTGGCACGACCGGCCCGTCGACGACCCCGTGCGCGCCCACGCCGACCGGCTCGCGGCCGGAGGGCAGCGAGTGGTGCTCCTCGCCCGCACCGATACGGCCCTCGAGGGCGAGACGCTGCCCGGCGCGTTGCGCGCGTCGGCGCTGGTCGTGTTCGAGGAGGAGGTCCGGCCCGACGCGGCCGACACGCTGCGGTACTTCGTCGACGAAGGAGTGCGGTGCGTCGTCATCTCGGGCGACAACCCGCACACCGTGGGCGCGGTCGCGACCCGCGTGGGCCTGGCGGGCGCCGACCGTCCCGCAGACGCGCGCGAGCTGCCCGACGACGATCTCGACGCGCTCGCCGACGCGGTCGAGCAGACCTCGGTGTTCGGGCGCGTCAGCCCGCAGCAGAAGCGCGGGATCGTGCGCGCCTTGCAGCACCGCGGCCATGTCGTCGCGATGACGGGCGACGGAGTGAACGACGCGCTCGCGCTGAAGGACGCCGACATCGGCGTGGCCATGGGCAACGGCGCGCCGGCCACGCGGGCAGTCGCGCAGGTGGTGCTACTCGACGGGCGCTTCGCGAGCATGCCCGGCGTCGTGGGGGAGGGACGGCGCGTCATCGCGAACATCGAGCGGGTCGCGAACCTGTTCGTCACGAAGACCGTCTACGCGATGCTCCTCGCGCTCGCGATCGGCCTCGCCCGCTGGGCGTACCCGTTCCTGCCCCGCCACCTCACGGTCGTGAGCTCGCTCACGATCGGGATCCCCGCGTTCTTCCTGGCGCTCGCGCCGAACCCGCAGCGGTACGTCCCCGGGTTCGTGACCCGAGTCGCCCGCTTCACGGCACCGACCGGTTCGCTGATCGCCGCGGCCACGATCGTGTCGTACGCGATCGCGCACGAAGCGGTAGGTGTCAGCGACGTGCAGGCGCGCACCGCCGCGACCTTGACGTTGCTGATCCTCGGGCTGTGGGTGCTCAACCTCCTCGCGCGCCCCATCACGCCGGGACGCGCGCTCCTGTTCGCGGCCATGGTGGGGGCGTTCGTCATCATCCTCACGGTCCCCGCGCTGCGCGACTTCTTCGCGCTCGACGTCCCCGACGGCGTCGCGCTTCGGGGTGCGCTGGGCTCCGCGCTCGCGGGTGGCGTGCTGCTCGAGGTGGGTTGGCAGTACCGCCGGCGCCGGCTCGCGCCCGCGGGCGAGCGTCCCGCGCTCGTCAGCGGGTGGGCACGCCGTGGTAGTGCAACGCGCGCGTGATGTCGGTGGGCGTGATGATCCCGGCGAGGTGCCCCTCGCTCATCACGAGGATGCGGCCGTCGCTCTCCGCCGCGCGCTGCAGCACGGGCACGAGCAGCTCGTCCGGCGCGGCGATCGGCACGTCGGCGATGGGCGTCGCGACATCGCGTGCCACGGTCGAGGCCCGCTTCGCCACCGGCACCGACCGGCAGTGACGCAAGGTCACGAGCGCGACTACGCGACCGTCCCGGTCGACGAGCGGGAACGCCGAGCAGTGGTGCACGAGGACGAAGTGGTCGAGTAACTCGGCGATCGACGTGTCGGCGGGCGCGGTTACGGGCGACGGCGTCATGACGTCGTGCACGCGCACGTCGTGCAGCGCGTGCACGACGACCGTGTGCATCTCTTCGCTGCGCGACGCGCTCAGCAGGAACCAGCCGAGCAGCATGAACCAGATCCCGCCGACCGTGGCTCCGGCCATGAACTCGAGCAGGCCGAGGCCCACGAGGACCCAGCCGAACACGTGGCCCGCGCGCGCCGCGCTCAGCGCCGCGGCGTCGTGATCACCGGTGCGGTGCCACAGCCAGGCGCGGAGCACGCGGCCGCCGTCGAGCGGCGCGGCCGGCATGAGGTTGAAGAACGCGAGCACGAGGTTGATCACGCCGAGCCAGCCGAACGCCGCGATGGCGAGGTGCGCGGTGCCGATCGCGTAGAGCAGGATCGCGAACGCACCGAACACGAAGCCGAGCACGATGCTCGTCGCCGGGCCCGCGATCGCGATCTCGAAATCGGAGCGGGGCGTGCGGGCCTCGCCCTCGAGCGAGGACACGCCGCCGAACAGCCACAGCGTGATGTCGCGCACCTTGATATCGCGCCGGTTCGCGACGATCGAGTGGCTCAGCTCGTGCGCGAGCAGCGACGCGAGGAACACAACGGTGGTGAAGAACCCGACGATCCAGTACTCGGCACCCGTGTAGCCACCGGCCAGCGCGGGGAACGAGATCGTGGCCAGGCCCCACACGAGGAGCCAGAAGATGACCGCGACGCTCCAGTCGATCCGCAGCTCGATCCCGAAGACCGTCCCGACGCGAAATCCATGCACGCCCCGACGATGCGCCTTCACCACCTCGCGTGGGAGGGCCGTTCGTCAGTGGGTCCCGGGACACCATGCCGGACATGGGGCCGAAGGTCGCATGACCGGCGCGCCGGCGCGAGCCCTTGGTACCCGAACCGACGGGACCGTCGACTCTCGCCGCCGGCGCCGGCGTTGTGTCGAATCGCCGCATGGCCGCTGCAGCAGAACCCGTCGTGTCCGGAACCGAAATGGCTCCCCGGCCCGAGGCGGTCCCCGACGTCGTGGAGGAGCAAGGTCAGGCGCGCGTCGAGCGGACACTCCTGCGCGACACGTTCGCGGGGATGCTCATCGGCGCAGTGATCTGCGCGGGCATCTGGTGCCTGCTCGTGTTCATCGCACTCCAGGGTCTGCACTGGGTCGACAAGACCCCGATGCTCTTCGTGGGGCTCGGGTGCGGCGTGTTCGCCGGCATCTTCCTCGGCGGCTGGGCCGGCGCGCTCATCGGCGCGTCGAAACTCGAGCACTACGAGCACGAGATCCTGCCGCGGGCCTGACGCCCGCCCACCGAGCGGGGCTCAGTCGCCCGGGCACACGGCCGTCAGCGCAGCGGCACGCTCCACTCGACCACCGTGCCGCGAGGCCTACCCGGCGTGACGGTGCACGTGCCCCCGAGCTCCTCGGCGCGCTCCACCATGTTCCCGAGGCCGCGGCCGCCCGAAGGCTGGTCGCCGAGCCCGACGCCGTTGTCGGTCACGCGCAGCCTGACCGAGTCGTCGTCGACGACGAGCATCACGGACGCGCTCGTAGCGTGGGCATGCTTGGTGATGTTGCTCAACGCCTCGCGCAGCGTCGGCAACAACTGATCGTGCACCGCCGCAGGCATCGTCGCGTCGATGAGGCCCTCGAATTGCACCTGCGGATCGAACCCGAGCGCGCGCGCGGCCTCGCGGGTCGTGGCGAGCACGTCGTCGCGCGGTCCCGCGGTCGCGGCGCGGCGAGCGTGCAGCGCGAAGACGGCGGTCCTCACGTCGCGGATCGTGCCGTCGATCTCGTCGATGGCCGCCTCGACGCGATTGGCGATTTCGGGGTTGTGCTCACGTGCGAGCACGCCTTGCAGCGCGAGGCCGACGGCGAACAGACGTTGGATGACGGTGTCGTGCAGGTCGCGCGCGATGCGCTCGCGGTCGCCGACGAGCGCGAGCTCCTCGTGGGCCGCCATCAGGTCCTCGGCTGCACGGCGGCGTTCGGTGACGTCGCGCACGATCGCCACGACGAGGGGACGTTCGGCGGCGCGCACCGGGCTGAGACTGATCTCGACGGGGAACTCGACCCCCGATCGCTTGTGGCCGCGCAGGTCGAGTCCAGAACCCATCGGCCGGGTCCGCGGGCGGGCGAGGTACGACGCCCGGTGCGCCGCGTGACCGGCGCGCAGGCCGTCGGGCAGCAACAGGTCGACGTTCGCGCCCACGAGATCGTGGCGCGAGTACCCGAAGAGCTCGCACGCCATGGGATTGGCGACGACGATGTTGCCGTCTGCTTCGATCACGAGGATGCCGTCGGGCGCGGCCTCGACAGCCCGGCGGATCGCGGCGTCGGTGAAGTCGACCGTGATGTCGAGCTCGTCGTTGTCACCGTCCGCGGGACGGGTGTCCGGTGTCGTCACGGCACTGCCCGCATCGTTGACCCCCGCATGGTTGACCCCTGCATGGTTGACCCCTGCAACGACCACCGGCGGCGGCTCACGACGTGAATTTATTCGATCGAGCGGGCCCCTGGTACTCCGACCCGACACGCCGGCGGGATGAAGGGGACCTTCGGCTCTGCCTCCGTCACCGTGGGCGCTGGTAGGACTCTTCGGAGTGCTCATCGACGACGGGCTCGAGCTGCTCGACGAAGCAGAGTGCAAGACCCTGCTCGCCCAGGGCTCGCTCGGTCGCGTCGGGATGACCGCCGGCGCCCTGCCGGTGATCCTGCCCGTCAATTACAGCGTGGTCGACGGTGATGTCGTGTTCCGCACCGGCGAAGGGACCAAGCTGCGCGCGTCGCGCGACGGTGCCGTCGTCGCGTTCGAGGTCGACTCCTACGACGTCGCCGCCGGCACCGGGTGGAGCGTGCTCGCGGTCGGGCGGGCGCGCGAGATCACCGACGCCGAGGAGCTGGACCGATGTCGTGCGCTCGGGCTGGCGCCCTGGGCCGACGGTGAGCGCACGAGTTTCGTGCGCATGCACCCCGAGGTGCTCACCGGCCGCCGCATCCCCGAGCGCTGACGTTCGCCGAGCCCTCCGCAACCTTGCGTGACCAAACCACCGTGGAGGTGGTCGAGCCACGCAAGGTGGCGAATGGGGGGGATTGATCAGGCGGGGCCGGCGGCGCGGCGCGCCTCCGCCACCACCTCGCGCGGCGGCCGGGCGGTATCGAGCACGACTGCGCCCGGCCAGTCGGCGAAGCGCGCCGCGAGCGCGGCCGTCAGCCCGGCCGTCGCGTCGGACGGATCGGCGTGCGCCCGCGCCCGGGTCGCGGCCCGTTCCCGGGCGAGCTCGAGGGGCACGCTGCAGCGGAACGCGACCAGGTCGCTGCTCGTCGCGGTGGCGAGGCGCGCAGCGGCGGCGCGCGGCGCCGGGTCGCTCCACGACGCGTCCGCGATGACGCTCTCACCGGTGCGCAGCGCCGCGGCCGCGCGCGCGAACAACTCCGCGTACGTACGTTCGGTCCACGCCGCGTCGTAGATGCCGCGATCGAGCGGCGCGCCCGCGGGTCGCATCGGGTCGATGCCCGCGAGTTCCTTGCGCACGACGTCGCTGCGGAGCACGACCCAGCCGGTATGGGCGCCGAGGTCG
>DATMUX010000278.1:0-2688 GCA_035563695.1 Acidimicrobiia bacterium | reverse complement strand
GGCGGCGGCATCCTCAAGGCGCGCGCCGCCGAGGCCCTGCGTGATCTCGTCGAGCTCACCCGCTTTCCCGTGGTCACCACTCTCATGGCGCGCGGCGCGTTTCCCGACGACCACGAGCTGTGCCTCGGCATGCCCGGCATGCACGGCAACTACACCGCGGTGACGTCGATGCAGCGGAGCGATCTGCTCGTGACGTTGGGCGCCCGGTTCGACGACCGCGTCACCGGAAAGGTCGCGACGTTCGCACCGGACGCGAAGATCATCCACGTCGACATCGATCCGGCCGAGCTCGGCAAGGTGCGCCGGCCCGACGTGCCGATCGTGGGCGACGTGCGCACCGTGATCGAAGAGCTCGTGAAGACCGTGAAGGCCGAGCAGGCGAAGGCCGACGGCGCACGCGACATCTCGGAGTGGACGACACAGATCCGCGAGTGGCAGGCCGACTACCCGCTCAAGTACACGCAGGAAGAGGGCGGCGCGTTGAAGCCGCAGTTCGTGCTGGAACGGCTGCGCGAGAACACGCCCGACGACTGCATCCTCGCGTCGGGTGTCGGTCAGCACCAGATGTGGGCGAGCCAGCTGTGGAAGTTCAGGCACCCCAACACGTGGATCAACTCGGGCGGGCTCGGCACGATGGGGTACGCGGTGCCGGCCGCCATCGGCGCGAAGGTCGGGCGACCCGACCGGATGGTGTGGGCGGTCGACGGCGACGGCTGCTTCCAGATGACCGCGCAGGAGCTCGTGACCGCGTCGGCCGAGCGCATCCCGGTCAAGATCGCGATCCTGAACAACGCGTACCTGGGCATGGTGCGCCAGTGGCAGGAGCTGTTCTACGAGGAGCGCTACTCCGAGGTGTACTTGTCGCCCGATCTGCCCGACTACGTGAAATGGGCGGAGGCGATGGGGTGCGTGGGCATGCGCGTCGACTCGGCCGACGACGTCGTGCCCACGATCGAGAAGGCGAACGAGGTCGACGACCGGCCGGTCGTGATCGACTTCCGCACCGACTGGCGCGAGAAGGTGTACCCGATGGTGCCCGCCGGTGCGTCGAACGACGACATCATCCTCGGCCCCGAGTTCGGCGAGGGAGGGCGCTAATCCGATGATCCTGCATCACATTCTCACCGTGACCGTCGAGAACAAGCCCGGTGTGCTGTCGCGCGTCGCGGGCCTGTTCTCGCGGCGGGGGTTCAACATCGTGTCGCTGGCCGTCAGCCCGACCGACGACGAACGGTTCTCGCGCATGACGATCGTCGTCGACGCCGAGTCGGCGCCGCTCGAGCAGGTCGTGAAGCAGCTGAACAAGCTCGTGCCGGTGATCAAGATCACCGAGGTCGCACCGTCCGAGGGCGTCGAGCGCGAGCTGATGCTCGTGATCGTGCGGGCCGCGGCCGAGGCGCGCAGCCAGGTGACCGAGCTCACCGCGATCTTCGAGGCGAAGATCGTCGACGTCGGCTACGACGCGATGACGATCATGGTCGCGGGCGAGCCCGACAAGCTCGATGCGTTCAGCGACCTGGTCAAGCCGTTCGGCATCGTCGAGCTGCAGCGCACCGGGCGCATCGCGCTGCCGAAGCTGCCCCGCCAGCCCACCCGGCTTCGGGCCGTGAAGACCGTACGCGCCTAGCCTGGCGTCCGCTCGTACTGCAGGAGGAGTCGATGCCCGCGAACGTCTATTACGAGAACGACGCCGATCTCGGCCTGATCGCCGACAAGCTCGTCGCAATATTGGGGTACGGGTCGCAGGGTCATGCGCACGCGCTGAACCTGAAGGACTCCGGCATCGACGTGGTCGTCGGCCTGCGAGCCGGATCGAAGTCGCAGGCCAAGGCCGAGGCGGCGGGTCTGCGGGTGCTGCGGACGGCCGAGGCCGTGCGCGAGGCCGACATCGTGATGGTGCTGCTGCCCGACACCGAGCAGAAGAAGGTGTACGAGGCCGACATCGCGCCCAACCTCGTCGACGGCAACTCGCTCGCGTTCGCGCACGGGTTCAACATCCACTTCGGGCAGATCTCTCCGCCGCCGGGTATCGACGTGTGGATGATCGCGCCCAAGGGTCCCGGCCACCTCGTGCGCCGCACGTACGACGAAGGCGGCGGTGTGCCGTGCCTCGTCGCGGTGCACAACGACGCGACGGGCAAGGCGAAGCAGACCGCGCTGGCGTACGCGAAGGGCATCGGCGGGACGCGCGCGGGCGTGCTCGACACGACGTTCGAGGAGGAGACCGAGACCGATCTCTTCGGCGAGCAGGTCGTGTTGTGCGGCGGGCTCGTCGAGCTGATCCGCAACGGCTACGAGACGCTCGTCGAAGCCGGCTACCAGCCCGAGTCGGCGTACTTCGAGACGCTGCACGAGGTGAAGCTCATCGTCGACCTCATCTACGAGGGCGGCATCGCCGCGATGAACTACTCCATCTCCGACACCGCCGAGTACGGCGAGATGAGCCGCGGGCCGCGCGTCATCACGCCCGAGACGAAGAAGGAGATGAAGAAGATCCTCGGCGAGATCCAAAGTGGAGCGTTCGCCAAGGAGTGGATCGCCGAGAACGAGAACGGCCGACCAAACTTCAACCGGATGCGCGAGCAGGCGGCCGCGCACCCGATCGAAGGCGTCGGCGCTCAACTCCGGGCGATGATGCCGTGGATCGCGGCGGGCAAGCAGCGCGTCCAGGACGTCTCCGGCGGCTGA
>DATMUX010000277.1:0-2206 GCA_035563695.1 Acidimicrobiia bacterium | reverse complement strand
GGGACCGTCGAAGGTGGCGAGCACGCCATCGCCGGTGCACTGCCGCTGCAGGCCCGAGAACCGCTCCAGTTGACGACCGATGACATCGTCGTGGCGGTCGAGCGTGGTCCGCCAGGCCCGGTCGCCGATCGCCGCGACTCGATCAGTGGACCCGACGACATCAGTGAAGACGAGCGTGGTGAGCATCCGGCTGTGCTCCGCGACCGCGCGAGTGCCGGTCACGAACTCTTCGATCTCGTCGATGGCCAGGGCTGCTGTTGCCGAATCGGTCGTCACGATCACGTCGGCGCCGGGAAGTTCCACGAGTCGCGCGTTGGGAATGTGCCGTGCGAGATACCGGCCGTGTCCGATGGGAACCGCCCGGTTCTCGACGGTGTGCAACACGAGTGTCGGCGCACTGATCACGGGCAGAACCGCTCGCACGTCGAGCGCGTACTGCTGACGGAGGAGCGCTCCGACCGCAGCGGGGGGCATCGATTGGCGTTCGAGGCGAGCGAGGTCCTGCTGCTGGGCATCGTCGAGCCGAACATCAGGCATGAGTCCGCGCAGGAAACGGCCGGTGCCCCAGACCCGCTCGATGTACTCGACGTACCGCTCGTACTCCTCGGGTGTCACCCCGGCGTCACCGCCGTCTCGAGCGCTTGCCCCCGCAGAGGCATTGACCAAGATCAGCGCCCGGGTCCGCTCGGGACGGGTCGCCGCGTACAGCGCGGCCACCGGCCCTGCCGGACCCAGCGCGAGCAGGGTGACACGTTCGAGCCCCGCGGCCGTCACGACCGCGTGCAAGTCGTCGGTCCAGCCCTCCAAGGTCGGCAGATCGGCAAACGACACCGGATCCGACAGGCCGGTTCCCCGCGCGTCGTACGACACGACCGTCGCGAACGACTGCAGTCGCTCCCAGAACAACCCCGTCCCGGCTCGCGGTCGGAAGTCTTGGTTCGACAACCACGCGGGGACCGATGCGATCTCGTGCGGCCCGCGACCGCGCACCCGGAACGCGAGCCGGGCATCGCCGCTGATCGCGTAGGCAACATCGCGCGCTTCGTCCACGAGTCTCATGCTCGCGCCCCGCCCACGGCGGAAGCTACACACCGAACCGCGGAGGAACACACGATTGCACCGCCGCAGCGCCATATGTGCCCGTCCGCGCTGATCGCACAGGGGCAGAATCGTGGGATGTTCACCGAACGCCTCGAGGTCCGATCGCCCGTCGAGGGTGACCGGCGCCGGTTCGTCGAACTGTTCCAGGATCCGGCGTTCATGGAGTTCTCCGCGGGCGTGGAAGACGTCGCGTCGGCGAACGCGCGCTTCGACACGATGCTCGATACCGCTGATCACGTGCCCTTCGCGAAGCAACCGGTCATCGAGCGGTCGTCGGGCGAGATCGTCGGGTACAGCGGCGCGGCGTGGTTCGAGCTCGAGGCCCGACCGAGATTGGAGTTCGGCTACCGGCTGGTGCCGGACGCTCGAGGGCACGGGTACGCGACCGAAGCCGGCCGGGCCGTCCTGGCGATCGCGGCCGAGTCGTTCCACGGAGAGCTGCTGGCGATGATCGATAGGCAAAACCTCGCGTCGAAGCGCGTGATCGGAAAGCTCGGGTTCGCGTTCTGGAAGGTCGCGGCAGACCCGGACGGGTACCGTGTCGAGTTCTACCGACGTTCCTTCTGTTGACGGACGAGGGCCGCGGCCCGGGGGAGGTTGCCCTATCGTTGAACGCATGTCGCCGGACTTCCTCGACGCCATCCCTGTACTTCCTTGCACGGACATTCGCGCCGCACACGGCTTCCTCGTCAACGTGATCGGGCTCCATTCCGGCGGACTCGTCGAGCACGAAGGCCGCGTGATCCATGGAGAGGTCCGCGCCGGCAACCGACGGTTCTGGTTGCACGAGTCAGCAGGCGCTCTGACTTCACCACGCCAGGCAGGAGTTCGCACCGGCGGCATCGTGTTGCACGTCGCGGACGTCGATGCCCATTACGAGCGGGTGCGGGCAGCAGGTGCGACGATCCTTCGACCACCGACGGACGAAGACTACGGCCAACGCGAATACGGCGTTCGTGATCCGGAGGGCCACGACTGGTACATCGCTACACCGTTCACCTCGTCGCAGTAGGCGACGGATTGCGAGCACCGAACGGGTCCGATCGCACGACGTGAGGCGGCGCTCCCGAGCGGCATTCATCCGCTCGTCCGACCACTCGATCTC
>DATMUX010000276.1:0-2753 GCA_035563695.1 Acidimicrobiia bacterium | reverse complement strand
GACGCTGCGACCGAGCTCGAGCGTGGGTACGTGTTCGACCCCGTCCCGGCGCACCGCGTCGCGATCGACATCGTCCGCGCGCATCGCGCCGACGCGAAGCAGATCGTACTGTCACTCTGACCGAGCTCGTCACGGCTTTGCGTTGCCGACCACCCACATGGAGAAGAACTGCGAGCCTCCGCCGTAGGCGTGGCCGAGCGCGCGGCCCGTCTTCAACTCGACCTGGTAGTCGCCGGCGCGCTCGCGCACTTGCTGCGCCGCTTCGCCGAAGCGCACCATGCCGCTCGCGCCGATCGGGTTCGACGACAGCACACCGCCCGACGGATTCCACGGAATGTCGCCGTCGGGCGCGGTCGCACCGTCCTCCGTGAGCTTCCACCCTTCGCCTTCGTCACAGAACCCGAGGTTCTCGAGCCACATCGGCTCGTACCACGAGAACGGCACGTACACCTCGGCGCAGTCGAAGTCGCGGCGCGGGTTCGTGACGCCGGCCTGCGCGTACACGTCCTTCGCGCAGTCCTTCCCGGCCTGGGGGTTCACCTGGTCGCGCCGCGCGAACATCGTCGGCTCGCTGCGCATCGCCATCCCGTGGATCCACGCGGCCGCGCCGGGCGCGGCGTCGGCGACGCGCTCGCTGCCGAGCACCATCGCCATCGCGCCGTCGGAGCTCGGGCACGTGTCGAGGTAGCGCAACGGATCCCACAGCAGGAACGACTCCTCGACCATCTTCAGGTCGATGTCGGGCATGTGCAGGTGCGCCTTCGGATTGCGCAGCGCGGCGCGACGGTCCTTCACCGCGACGAGATGCCCGATGTGGCGCGGCGCGCCCGAACGGAACATGTACGCGCGAATCAGCGGCGCGAAGTAGCCGCCCGCTCCCGCGACGAGTGGCGCCGCGAACGGCATCGGCACCGACAGGCCCCACGTCGCGTTGCTCTCGCTCTGCTTCTCGTACGCGACGGTGAGCACCCGCTCGTGCACGCCGGCACTCACGAGCTTCGCCGCCACGATGCTCGTCGATCCGCCGACGCTGCCCGCGGTGTGCACGCGCATCATCGGCTTGCCCACCGCGCCGAGCGCATCGGCGAGGTACAGCTCGGGCATCGCAACGCCCTCGAACATGTCGGGCGCCTTGCCGATCACGACGGCATCGATGTCGGCCCACGTCATGCCCGCGTCGTCCAGCGCCTCCTGCGCGGCCTCGCGCACGAGGCCCGCCATCGACACGTCCTTGCGGGCGGAGCGGTGCTTGGTCTGGCCTACACCCACGACGGCTACACGCTGGCCGGCCATGACTGCGGCTCCTTTCGCATCGAGATGCTCTGCTGCGCGCGCACCGTCACTCGCCCTCCAGGACGCACACGAGGTTCTGTTGCAGGCACGGCCCGCTCGTCGCGTGCGCGACGCCCCGGTTGGCTTCACCGTTCGTGATCCGCTGCGCCACCTCGCCGATGCGGACGAGGCCCGCGCTCATGACCGGATTGGAGGCGAGCGGGCCGCCCGAAGGGTTGATCGTCGCGCCGGCGTCGAGGCCGAGCGCCTCGGCGAGGATCAGCTCCTCGTGGCTGAACTGCGCGTGCAGCTCCGCGACGTCGACCGGGCCTTCGTCGACCCCCGCGCCGTTGGCTGCCTGCGTCGTCGAGTCGGACACCGCGAGGTCGCGCACGCCGAGCGCGTGCGCCTCGATGCGATGGTCGATGCCCCGGATCCACACCGGCCGCGTCGACACGCCCCGGGCCAGATCGCCGGCCGCGAGCACGACCGCGGCGACGCCGTCGGTGATCGGCGCGATGTCGGCGTCGCGCAACGGATGGTGCGTGACGGGCTGGGCGAGGACGTCGTCGACGCTCGTGTCGCCGGCCCGCACGGCATTCGGATTCCGGCGGCCGTTGCGTTGCGCCCGGGCCGCGACCTCGGCGAGGTCCTTGTCGCCGCGACCGCTCACGTCCAGATACGCGCACGCCTGCAATGCCGCGAGGTCGACCATCGACGGCCACAGCGGAAGCACGTAGTAGGGATCGGTCTGCAGCGTCATGATCTCGTGCAGGTCGCCGGGCGACGACTTGCCGAAGCCGTACACGAGCGCGCTGTCGACCTCGCCCGTCTGGATTGCGACCCAGGCCTCGTACAGGGCCCATGCCGCGTCCATCTCGACGTGGCTTTCGCGCACGGGCGGCCACGCACCGACGGCGTCGAGGCCCGCGACGAACGCGAACGGCCCGCCCTGCAGGTAGTCGAGGCTTCCGGAGCACACGAACCCGATGTCGGACTTCGCCACGCCCGACTGCACAACGGCGTCGCGCACGACCGGCCCGATCATCTCCGTCTCGTTGTGCTCGGCGTCGCGCGCGACCGCGCGACACGCGAACGACACGACCGCGACATCTCTCATCGCATCCTCCCGACTGTTGGGAGGATTGTGGGCGGTATACGCCCATGACGCTCCCAACGGTTGGGAGGGTGGTGGGGCATCACAGGTAGTCCTTGTAGTGGTCGTAGGGGGCGTCGGGCTCGCCGGTCGGCTCGAACCACTTGATCGACGTGTGATCGGGCCTCAGCTCATCGGCCCATCTCGCCTTCACGCGCATGCCCATGTGCACGTCGTCGACCTCGCAGCCGCGGATCAACCCGAAGAACGTGTTGTTCGCGCCGTCGAGCAGGATCTGGGCGGAGACGTACGGGATCTCGGGTGCGAGCTCCGACAAGCCGGGGATGTTCACGATGCAGAACGTCGCGATCACACCCGTGTCGGA
>DATMUX010000275.1:0-12548 GCA_035563695.1 Acidimicrobiia bacterium | reverse complement strand
GGGAGATTTCGGATGGCGGCCGAGCTGCAGGAGACGACGTTCGCGCACGGGGTCGAGAGTGCCCTCCGGGCCCTCGACCGCGACGGTGCGGTCATCGTGCACGACTTCCTCGCTCCGCCGCTCCTCGAGCGATTCCACGACGACATGCGCGAAGTTGCCCGGAACCGGCACCTCGGCAGCGTCGATCCGAACCCGGCCACCCGAACGTTCTGGGCTGCGCGCACGATGCGATTCACTCGCCTGGCGACGAGGAGCCCCGCGTTCTTCGACATCCTGACGCATCCCGGTTTCGTCGAAGTGACCGACAGAGTGCTCTTGCCGAACTGCGCGAGCTACTGGATGAACACCGCGCAGATGATGATCCTCGCGCCCGGTCAGTCGGCGCAGGAGCTCCATCGCGACGCCGACAACTGGTGGCGCGTCTCGCGTCCCGACGGGATCGAGCTGACCATCAGCTGCCTGTTCGCGATCGAGGACTTCACCGCCGACAACGGCGCGACCGTCGTCATACCCGGCAGCCATCGTTGGGACGACTTCGATCGAGTTCCGGCGCCCGACGACCACACGACGCAGGCCGTGATGCCTGCCGGCAGCGGCCTGCTCTACACGGGTCGCGTGCTGCACGGCGGCGGGGCCAACACGACCGACGCGTGGCGCTGGGGTCTGCACATCTCGTTCGTCGTCGGGTGGCTGATGCCCGAGGAGGCAAGTCCGCTCGGCATCCCGTGGGAGCTCGTCCGGGACCAACCCGAACGCGTGCAGCGACTCCTCGGCTGGCGATCGACGGCGCCGACATCCGGCGGCGGTCGCCTCTGGACGGTCGACTACGAAGACGTACCGACGGGTCTCGGCCTCATCTGACCGCCCCGCGTCACGTCGCGCCCGGCGGCCGCCATTGCGGATCGCGTCCGAAGAAACCCAGGAGCCGATCCTGGACGGCCGCATCGTCGGGCACGGCGACGGGCCGGCCGAAACTGTCGGACGCCTCGAACTTGTCGCGGTTCGCGAGCGCGCGTTCGAGGCCGATCGTGCACAGGCGCGGATCGAGGGTCACGTTCTCGCCGATGGCCTTGGCGAGGTCCCACGTGTGAATGATGACGTCGGTGGTCAGCACACCTACCAGGAACGTCCGCTGCTCGTCGATCACGCCGGGCCGCGCGAGCGCCGAGAAGAGCGCGTCGACGGTCGCCGCCCAGCGCGCCTCGGGATCGTCGCGCGGTCGGGTGGGCTTGGCGTCCAGCGGCCGGAGCAGCAGCACGTCGTGGAAGCCGATCACGTGCTCCACGACGTCGCGCGCGTTCCACTCGCTGCACGGTGACGGCGCGTCCCAATGACCGCCCGCCGACCGCACGACGACCATAAAACCGTCGCACGCCTGGCGATGGTCTGCGACGACGTCGTCGTCCGGCACTCGATCAACCCCCGTCCCGCACCAGCGCGCCGATCACCGTCGTAGCATTGCACGACCGGCCGGGGGCGTGCCGAGCCCGCGAGCGAAAGGACCTTCGATGTCGGAGAATCTGCGGATGCTCGGGAACTACAGCGCTGCGATGGAGTCCGGCGACACCGAGGCCGTGTTCGAATTCTGGTCCGACGACTTCGTCAGTCACGTGACCCGACGAGTGAGCCCCGAGCGCGTCGGCAGCGACGTGCGCGGAGACGAGCAACGCTGGTGGCAGCAAGCCCGGGCCGCGTTTCCCGACATGACCTTCACGGTGAACCTGCTCATCGAGTCGGATGATCTCGTCGTGTCGAACTGGACCGTGAAGGGAACGCATACCGGGGACGCGTTCTACGACGTTCCACCGTCGGGCAATCCCGTGGAGATCAACGGCACGGCGATCCTGCGCATCCGCGACGGCAAGATCGTGGAGCACTGGGGTGGTCCGCATTGCCAGGAGGGCCTTGGTCTCATCCGCTGACGTCGCGGCGCGCCCGCCCATCTCGACCGTGCGGGGTGCGGCCCGGTACCCTCCGCCGCATGGCACTCACGGAGCTGAAAGGCCGGCCGCTCGGCACGCAGAAGGTCGTGATCGAGCGGGGTCCGGTGCGTGTGTTCGCCCAGGCCCTGCTGGACGACGATCCCGTCTACTCGGGCGAGAACGCGCCCGTACCGCCCACGTTCCCGTTCGTGATGCCCTATTGGGGATCGATGGGCGTCGGCGGCGCGGCGGGCCTGCCGATCGAGAACCTGCGGGGCAAGGGCCGCGCCATCCTCCACGGTGAGCAGGAGTTCGTCTACCACGGCGGCGAGTGGCCCCACGCAGGCGATGTGCTCATCGGCGAAGGCGTGATCTCCGACGTCTACGAGAAGGCCAAGAGCGACGGCGGCAAGCTCGAGTTCTACGTGACCGAGACCACGTGGTCGAACGAGCGCACGTCGGCGCCCGTCGTCACGACCCGCTTCACGCTGGCCATCAACTGCAAGCCCGGAGCAGAAGCGCCGAAGCCGCTCGCGTCGTGACCCCCGACGAGCTCTCGGACCGCGCCGAGATCCACGACGTCATCGTCCGCTACGGCTGGGCGATCGACACCAAGGACTGGGCGCTGCTCGACTCGTGCTTCACACCCGACGCGCACCTCGACTACTCGTCGAACCCGGGCGGCAAGGTCGGGCCCTACCCCGAGGTGCGGGCGTGGCTCGCCAAGGTGCTCTCCGCCTTCCCGGTCACCCAGCACCTGATGTCGAACATCGACGTGCGCCTCGACGGCGATCGCGCCGCGGCGCGCACGATGGTGACGAACCCACAGGGCGCGGCGACGCGCGAAGGCCCCTTGCACTTCTTCTACGTGGGTGCGCGCTACGACGACGACTTCGTGCGGACCGACGGCGGCTGGAAGATCGCCCGGCGTATCGAGACGACGCTGTGGTTCGAGGGCACCCTTCCCAAGGAGCTCCTCATCGAGCGTTGATCGCCGACGACTCAGCCACCGGTCGCGGGCGTGAGCAGCAGAGACACGTTCTCGCCGAACAGGCCGGGCGCGTTCTCGGGCCGGACCGGCACCGCCGACCCGGTGTAATCGGCCAGCGGCGTCGCCGTGCCTTCGGAGTGCGGGTAGTCGGAGCAGCACATGTAGAGATCGCCCGTCTGGCGAATCAGCCGGCCGGGCAGCTCGTACGCGAACGACGACACGCGCACCTGACGCCGGAAGTATTCGCTCGGCCGCATCGACAGATCGGCGAGTGGCCGCCCGTTCAGGCGGGACGTGAAGTCGTAGCCGCCGTCGAGCATCATCAGGTACATCGGAACCCACACCGCACTGAGCTCGACCACACCGATGCGCAGGTGCGGGTGGCGGTCGAGCGTGCCGTTCAGGATCAAGTCGGTGCACGCCAGCGCGGCCGCGGTCCACAGGAACACCGACTCCAGCGGCGGGACGAACGAGTCGTCGGGTTCCGTGTACCACGCGTCGTCGAACGGACGGCGCTGGTTCGCGACGTGGAACACCGGGGTCACGCCGTGTTCGACGAACGCGCGCCAGATCACGTCGTGATCGGGATGCGACAAGGGGCGCCCGTCGACCAGCGCCGGCGCGATCATCGCGAGTTGCACACCGTCGCGTTCCAGACGAGCCAGCTCTGCAAGCAGCCAGTCGCGGTCGCGCAAGGTGCAGTGCGCGACGGGATGCACGCGCCCGCGGCCGTCGGTGGCGACCGATCCGCACCAGCGATTCCACGCCGTCATGTTCGCGGTCAGCGCACCGAGGTCGACGTCGAGGATGCGTTCCCACAGCAATCCGAAGTTCGGGAACACCACCGCCTCGTCGACACCCATCGCCGGCAGCCGTTCGGCGCGCGCCGACGCGTCCCAGTAGTCGCGCGGGAGCTCGTCGTCGTAGCGGGTCTCGGGCGGCAGTCCGGCACGGATGCGCTCACGGTGCTCGCCGATCTCGCTGGTCTTGCCGGGCAGCTGCACGTCGACCGGCTGGAGCCGGCGACCCCGCCACGTCACCCACGGATAACCGAGTTCGTCGTCGTCGATCCGCAACGCGTCGTCGCGCCGATCCGGATCGATGTGGTCGAGCCAGGTCGTACGAGTCTCGTAGAGGTGCTGATCGGAGTCGATCACCGGAGCCATCCCACCATTGTTCCCCTAACCTGACGCGGATGTCACCTCTTCACGGCCTGACGCTCGGCGACGTGCTGCGCGAGCACGCCCGGTCGTGGCCGAAGCAGGTCGCGACGGTCGATGGTCCGACCCGCACCGACTACGCGGCGCTCGACGCCCGGGTCAACCGCCTGGCCTCGGCCCTGCGCGCCCAGGGTGTCGGTGCGGGCGATCGCCTGGTGTGGTTGGGGCAGAACTCGGCGCGGCTCCTCGAGTGCCTGCTCGCCGCGGCCAAGCTCGGCGCGGCGTGTTGCCCGGTGAACTGGCGCCAGACGGCCGACGAGCTCACGTTCGTGCTCGACGACCTCTCCCCCGCGGTCGTCGTGTGGCAGGACGCCGAGATCGGCGACACGGCGCGCGCGGCGCGTGCCCGCGTGCCGGGAGGGTTGTGGCTGCAGCACGACGGCGGCGAATACGACGCGCTGGTCGCGGCGGGCAGCCCGGACGATCTCGCCGTCGCCGTCGACCCGTCGCAGTCGGTGCTCTTCATGTACACCGCCGCGTTCAGCGGGCGTCCCAACGCCGCGATGCTGTCGCACACCGCGCTCATCGGCCAGGCCCTTGTCATCGGACGCCTGGCCGACATCGACAGCACGTACGTGTACCTGAACTCCGGTCCGCTGTTCCACATCGCCACGTTCTTCTCGACCCTCGCGACGTTCCTGCACGCGGGTACCAACGTGTTCACACCGCGCGTCGACGCCGAGGAGCTGTGCCGCCTCATCGACGCCGAACACTGCAACGGCGCGTTCCTGATGCCACCGACGCGCAAGCAGATGAAGCAGGTGAACGCCGACGGCCGCTACGACCTTTCGTCACTGAAGGCGCGCGCCCATGCGCTGTGGGAGCAACGGCCGGGCGGCTACGGCCAGACCGAGGTCGTCGGGATGCTGACGTTCGCGGCGTTCGGAGAAGGTGCGCTCGGCGACTTCGGGCGCACGTCACCGCTGATGCAGCTGCGCATCGTCGATCCCGACGATCACGACGTGCCCGCGGGCGAGGTCGGTGAGATCGCGTGCCGCGGCCCTCTCGTGATGAACGGCTACTGGAACCGCCCCGACGAGACCGCGCATCGATTCCGCAACGGCTGGCACCACACGAACGATCTCGGGCGGCGGGAGCCCGACGGATCGATCACGTTCGTCGGCCCGAAGACGCGTCTGATCAAGTCGGCCGCCGAGAACATCTACCCGGTCGAGGTGGAGAACTGCATTCGCGGGCACCCCGCGGTCGCGGCGTGCGCGGTCATCGGTGTGCCGGACCCCACCTGGACCCAGACGGTCGTCGCGATCGTGGTGCTCCGCGACGGCGAGCACGCCACCGCGGACGACATCATCGATCACTGCCGCGCGCACATCGCCTCGTACAAGAAGCCGCGCCGCGTCGAGTTCGCCGACGCGATCCCGCCCGATCCCGACGCCGCGTTCGGTGGCGGGGGCTATCCCGGAACCGCATGACGCACACGGAGCCCGACTTCGACCTTACCGCCGACGCGTACCGGCGGCGCATCCGGATCACGGCCGTCGAGAACGGCGTCGTCGTGACCGAGATGGAGGACGACTTCCATCACTTCGTCATCACGCTGCGCCACGACGGCCGGCGCGTCGAGTCGGTGCACTCCGAGTCGATCCGCTGGCCGTGGTCGACGTGTCCCGGCGCGGCCGACCCTCTGCGCAAGCTCGCGATGATGCCGCTGTCCCGGCGCTTCACCGCGGCGGGCCGCTTCACCGATCCCAAGCAGAACTGCACCCACCAGTTCGACGCGGCGTGCTACGCGATCACGCACGCGGCCTGGGGCCGCGCCCGGCGCGTCTACGACATCGAGGTGCCGCGTCGCGATGCGACCACCGGCGCGTCCCACGTGCGCCTGTGGGTCGACGGCGTGCTCCGCCTCACGTGGGACATCTACTGGCAGGGCCTGGCCGCGCCCGAACCGCCCTTCGACGCCGCGCCGTGGAAGGGTGGCTTCATGCGGTGGGCCGACGAGCTGCTCCCCGAGGACGACGCCGAGTGCGCGATCACGCTGCGGCGCGCGTGCGACATCGGTATGGGACACGGCATGGATCTCGACGCGATTCCCGTCGCGAAGCAGCTGCCCCCGATGATGGGCGGCATCTGCCACACGATGCAGCCCGGCATCGTCGAGGTCGCGCTCCGCAACGTCGGCACGATTCGCGACTTCTCGGGCGGGCCCGAACGGCTGCTGCCGGAACCGCCCCGGCCCGCGACCGACATCAGGTCGTGAACGCGGCGATCCCGATGATCGGCGCCGAGAGCGCCTGGCCGCTGAGACTTCCGAGGAACGGCTTGTTCGAGAAGTCGAACACGCCGCCGTCGGACGCCACCATCAGGTAGCCGTTGCCGAACGCCACCAGGCCGTTGATCGGCTTGTTCAACTGGGTGTTCGCCATCGAGCCGCGGAACGCCGCGTCACCGAACGCGAACACGCCGCCGTCGGAGGCCACCAACCAGTAGCCGCGGTTGTCGGGTGTCGGTGCCATGCCGACGACGGGACGATTCAGGCGCGTGGCACCCATGGAACCGCGGAACCGCGCGTCACCGAACGCGAAGATCCCGCCGTCGGAGCCGACCATGTAGTAGCCGTGACCGGATGGCGTCGCGACCGATGCGATCACCGGTCCCTGCAACGCGACGTTCGCCAGGTCGCCGTAGAGGTGCGCGTCGCCGTAGGCGAAGGCCCGGCCCCGGTTGGTGAACAACCAGTAGCCGTTGCCCGACGGTGTCGTCGAGACCGCGCTGACGATCTCCCCCGCCCGCAGCGCGGGTTTGCCCCCCCGGTACGGGGCCACGCCGTACGCGAAGACCGCGCCCGTGCGGTCGACGATCGTGAGACCCGTGCCATCGGATCGCGGTGACATCGAGCTCGCGTACGGCACCGACGAGGAGAAGTCGGGTGCGTTCCCGAAGCCGTACGACTTCCCGTCGCCGCCGAGCATCCAGTAGCCGGTGCGGTGCAGCGGCGTGGGCGGGGCCCAGCCCGCGTTCGGGGCGAAGTCGGCCTGGCTGTCGTTGGCCGGGCCGTTTGGCGTCGTGTCGTAGAGGAATCCGACGCCCCAACGGAAGCTCGGGATGTGCGGGCACTCGCTGCCGAGCGTCGCCCGGAAGAGCCCCGCGGTCCAGGTCGCGGTCCCGACACAGAGCAGGTTGTTGCCAGTGGCGTCGAAGAGCGCGCTGATGAGCGCGTGGGACGGCTTGTTCCACACGATGATCGCCAGGTAGTCGAGCTTGCCGTCGAAGTTCGAGTCGATGCCCCAGAACGGACCCGTCTGCCCGGCCCAGTTCGGGTCCGTCGCGGGATCGACCGCAGCCGCGACGCGGACGGTGAACACGAGGCTCGTTGCGTCGGCGCCGGCCGATGCCGACGTGATGTCGCCCGCGGCGAGCGCGACGTCGCCCGCGGGGTCGTTGATCGTCACCGACGGGATCGCGCTCGCAGCCGTGACCGCCGCACCGGCGGCGCCCGGGCTCCACGCCGCCGGGATCGCGCCGAGCACGCACGTGACGACGGCGAGGGACACCAAGCGTCGTTTCATGTTCATTGCTCCGTCATTGCTCCGTCGTTTCTCCGTTGTGTCAAGAATGCGCAACTCTACGGCGAGGCGTCCATGTGGCCGCGGATTCGCGTTCACATCGTTGCATCGGCAAAACGGCGGAGACTCTCGACTGCCTCGGGCGAACGGCGCCACGGTGAGACGATCATGCGAGTCACCCCGAGGTCGGCCCAGCGGCGCGCGTCGTCGCGTGATGCCACGGGGCCGCCGAGCACGATCTGGAACGCGCTCGCGTCGCGGTCGTGCTCCGCGAGCAGGACGCAGAGCCGCTCGATCTGCGCCGCGGCCGACTCGAGCGTGTGGCCCATGCCGAGCCACCCGTCCCCCGCGCGCGCCGCGCGCCGGAGCGCGGCTCGCGACTCCCCGCCCACCAGTACGGGTGGCCACGGGCGCTGCTGCGGTTTGGGCTCGAACACGACGCCCTCGAACGAGAAGAACTCACCGCGGTGCGTGATCGTCTCCTCGGTCCAGAGGCGTTTGCAGACGTCGATGGCCTCGTCGACGCGGCGCCCGCGCGTCGCGAAGTCGAGCTCGGCCGCGACCCATTCCTGCTCGAGCCACGAGGCGCCGACGCCGAACTCCAGCCGCCCGCCCGACAGCACGTCGACGGTCTGCACACCGCGGGCGGTCGTGAACGGGTGTCGCAACCCGATGTTGAACACGTGGGTGCCGAGGCGGACGCGTTCGGTCCGGCCCGCGAGGAACGCCAGGTACGCGAACGGGTCGTAGATCGGCGTGTCGGGCGGCACCGGCGGATGGGTCTCGCCCGGATGCGGCGATCGCGTCATCAGCCGCGTGAAGACGAGATGCTCCGGCAGCCACACCGACTCGAACCCGAGCCGCTCGGCCTCGAGCACGGCGTCGAGATGGAAGTGCGGGTTCAGCGCGCCGAGCGCGACCCCGAACTTCACGCGCCGGCCTCACCGGCGGTCACCCACGCGCCGCCGGCGGCCCGGCCCCACCCTCCAGCCGCGAGGTTGCCGCCGTCGACGTGGATGGTCGTGCCCGTGACGAACCGCCCCAGGTCCGACGCGAGATAGACGACTGCAGCCGCAACGTCGTCGACGTTGCCGGCCACCGGCAGCGGCGTCTTGACCGGCACATCGCCGCCGATTCCCGGGGTCGGGATGACGTCGGGCGCGATGCAATTGACGCGGATCAACCGGTCGCCGAGCTCGAGCGCGAGCGACTTCGTCAAGTTCGCCACCGCGGCCTTCATCGCGCTGTAGACGGCGAAGCCGGGAGCGGCGCGGTGGCCCTCGATCGACGTGAGGTTGATGATCGCCGCCCGGCCGTCGTTCGGCATCCTCGGCACGCACGCCCGCACGAAGTTCGTCACGCTCGTGAAGTTCTCGCGCATCAACGAGTCCTGGCCCTTGTCGTTCACGTCGAGGAACGCGGCACGAAACCCTCCCCCCGCGTTGTTGACGAGGACCTCGACCGACGGGAGCGTCGCGACCCACGCACGAACCGCGTCACCGTCGCGCACATCGAGCAACTCGGTCACGACCGACCGTCCCATGCCCTCGATCTCGGCGGCGACGCTCGCGAGACCGGCGGCGTCGCGGTCGCACAGCGCCAGGTCGGCGCCGAAGCGGCCGCAGGTCGTCGCCACCGCTGCGCCGATCCCGGCCGCGGCACCGGTGACGAGCACCCGCCGGCCGGTGAGCAGCACGGAGTCGGGCGTGATCGGCATGCGGGCGGGAGACTACCGTCGCCGCCATGAGCTACGACTTGAACGGCAAGCACGTGTTGGTCACCGGCGCCTCCGCGGGAATCGGGGCGGCACTTGCTGAAGGATTCGCTCGGCGCGGCGCCACGGTCGGTCTCTGCGCCCGCCGGTCCGACCGGCTCGACGAGGTGCTCGCGCGGTGTCGCGTCCACGCACCCGAGTCGCGCGCCTGGACCGTCGACCTCGCCGACCTCGACGGCCTCGCCGGCTTCGCGCAACGTGCGTCGCAGGATCTGGGAGGTGTCGACGTGCTCGTCAACAATGCCGGGATCCCGAAGCGCAAGCCGGTGTTCGATCTCACACCCGAGATCGTCGAGAGCGTCATGCGCATCAACTACTTCTCGCCGGTGCGACTCACCCTCGCCCTGCTCGACGAACTCGTCGCGCGTGCGGGACGGCTGGTGTACGTGTCGTCGGTCGCGGCACGGTTGTCACCACCGGCCGAGGCGGCGTACGCGGCGACCAAGGCCGCGATCTCGGCGTGGGCCGAATGCCTCCAGGTCGATCTGCGCGACACCGACGTCAAGCTGCACGTGCTCTACCCGGGCGTGATCGACACGGAGCTGTTCCACCTTCCCGACAACGATCCGTTGCCGAACACCGGAGTCGAGATGCTGCCCGTCGACGCGATCGTCGAGCCGACACTCACGATGATCGAGCAGGACCGGCTCGAAGTCGCCGTGCCCGACTGGTTCGCCGAGGTGTTCGCGCGGCGCTACGAGGACGTGGCCGCGTTCACCCAGGGCACGATCGCGTTCGCGCGCTCGCAGGTGGTGTAGCGCAACAGGCGATCGTTCAGCTCGCGGGCAGGCCGAGCGTCTTGGTCTCGAGGTACTCCTCGAATCCCTCGATGCCGTGCTCGCGACCCAGGCCACTCTCCTTGTACCCGCCGAAGGGAGAATCGGGGCCGAACCACTGACCGCCGTTCACCGAGCACGTGCCCGTGCGGATGCGCCGCGCGACGGCGAGGGCCCGGTCGAGCGAGCCGGCCGCGACCGAGCCCGACAACCCGTACCGCGAGTTGTTCGCGATGCGCACCGCATCGTCGTCGTCGGTGAAGGCGATCACCGAGAGGACCGGGCCGAAGATCTCCTCTTGCGCGATCGTCGAGTCGGGATCGACGTCGACGAACAGCGTGGGCTGCACGAAATAGCCCTTCTCGAACTGCGTCGCCGGGCCGCCGCCGACGAGGCACGTGGCGCCCTCGGCCTTGCCCTTCTCGATGTAGCCGAGGACGCGCTCGCGCTGGCGGGCGTTGATGAGGGGTCCGGCCATGTTGTTGAAGTCGGTGGGGTCGCCGTACGGGAAGCTCTCGAACGCCGCCTTCACCATCGCGACGCCTTCGTCGTAACGCGAGCGCGGCAACAACAGCCGCGTGGTGATCGCGCAGCCCTGCCCGGAGTGCATGCACACCATGCCGGTCCCCGGCAGCACGGCCGCGAGGTCGGCGTCGTCGAGGACGATGTTCGCCGACTTCCCGCCCAGCTCGAGGAACACGCGCTTGAGGGTTTCGGCGGCGCGCGCCGCGATGTGTTTGCCCACGGCGGTCGAGCCCGTGAACGAGATCATGTCGACGAGCGGGGAGCCGGTCAGGACGTCGCCGACCCGGGCCGGATCGGCCGAGGTCACCACGTTGAACACGCCCGCGGGGATGTCGGTCTCCTCGGCGACGAGCTTGCCGATCCACGTCGCCGCGTACGGCGTGTCGGGAGCCGGCTTCAACACCACCGTGCACCCCGCCGCGAGTGCCGGAGCAAGCTTCGACAGGTTCAGCATGAACGGGAAGTTCCACGGCGTGATCGCGCCGACGACCCCGATCGGCTCGCGGATGACGAGGCGGTTCGACTGCATACCGAAGAACTCGTGGTTGCCGAGCTCGCGCTCCCATGCGTAGGCGTCGATGAGATCGATATCCCACTGCATGTCGTCGATGCAGCTGTCCTGCTGGATCGCGAACGTCAAGCCGATCGGGGTGCCCACCTCGGCGACGATCTGGGGCCGGAGCTCCTCCTTGTGCTTGCCGAGCGCGTCCTTCAGCTGCTGGAGGCACGTCTTGCGGAACTGGCGATCGGTCGACCACGTCGTCTCGTCGAAGGCGCGCCGAGCGGCAGAGATGGCGCGTTCCATGTCGGCGGCCGAGCCGTCGGCCACCGGTCCGATCACGGTCTCGGTGGCCGGGTTGACGTTGTCGTACGTCGCTCCACCCTCGGCCTCGACGAGCGCGCCGTCGATCAACATGCGGGACTCGAACGCCAACTCCATACCGCGACCCTCCTCGATGCGTCGGGGCGCAGGCTACGTCACCGGCGTCGAGGCACGAGATCGTCGCCTTGCGTCGTGGCGAGCGCCCGTTCGAGACCGGCGCGGAGCGCGGCGGCCTCGTCGCGTGCTTGTCGCCGGAGCCGGCCCAGCGCGCGTTCGGCCTCGCGCACCCGGCCGTGCGCTTCCTCGAGCTGGGCGGAGAGACGGTCGCGCTCCGCCCGCACCTCGTCCAACTCGGCCCGTACCTCCGTCAACTCGGCGCGCGCCTCGGCCAACTCGGGCGCGGCGGACCGGCCATCCCCGTCGCCGAGCGCGCGGACGTTGAATGACGCGTGCTCCAGCGCGCGCTCCGCGACGCGCCGCGCCGCCTCCGCCTGCTCCACTTCGGCACGCAGCCGCGCGCTCGTCTCCAACTCGGTGTGCAGGCGATCGCGAGACTCCTGGCGCAGCGCGTCCTGATTGCCCAGCGCGTCGTGCAGCCGGTCGAGCTCGGCTGCGGTCTCTGCGAGCTCGCGGCCGACCGCGGCGCGCGCCTCGCGCATCAGGCGCGCACGCATCTGTCCGATACGTTGGTCGTCCTCGTCTCGCATCCGCGTGATGTCGCGGGTCAGCGCCGCGACCTGCCGCATCGCCTCGGCGCGCGTCGCGGCTTCCTCCTGGAGACGTTGATGCTGCTCGAACACCACGCGGCGTGCCTCCTCCGCGGCGACGAGGTTACGGCGGGCGACCTGCTCGAGCTGCGCGATGCGATCCTTGCCGGCGCGCCGGCTCGTGCCGCCGCACGGCGGGATCGTGGCCGGTTCCGCCTGCAGCATCGGAGGTGGCACCGTGGCGGACTGCAGCCATTCGCGCTGGGACGCGAAGTCGTCGAGG
>DATMUX010000274.1:0-10905 GCA_035563695.1 Acidimicrobiia bacterium | reverse complement strand
CACGCGCCTGTTGCGGAACCGGCGCGGTGCGACGAGCCTGCGCTGGCTCGAGCTGCTGCTCGATTCCGGCATCGAGGTGCACGGCCAGGTCGTCGTGTGCCCGGGCGTGAACGATGGCGCCGTCCTCGACGACACGCTGCTCGGTGTGCTCGACCGCTTCCCGGCGCTGGCGACCCTGGGCGTGGTGCCGCTCGGGGTCAGCGCGCACAGCCACGAGCCCGACATGCGCGCGCACACCCGCGCCGAGGCCGTCGCGGTCGTCGACGTCGTCGAGGCCTGGCAAACGCGGTTCGCATCCGCGCTCGGCCGGCAACTCGTGTACGCGTCCGACGAGTACTACCTGCTCGCGGCCCGGCAGTTTCCCGCGCTCGACGCGTACGACGGGTGCCCGCAGCACGAGAACGGTATCGGGATGGCCCGCACGTTCGAGGCCGAGGTCCGGGCCGCGCTCGCCGGCGACGAGGTCGCGCCCACCGGTCCGCGGTCCGGCTTCTTCGCGTGGGTCGACGGCGCACCGGGCGCGGGCTACCGCGCCCCGCGATCCTTCCACCCCTCCCAACAGTCGGGAGGATCATGGGCGCAGAGCGCCCATGATCCTCCCAACACGGGCGCGGTCGTGATCACCGGCGAGCTGGGGGCGCGGGTGCTCGAGCCGTTGCTCGACGAGCTGCCCGGCCCCGTGCGCCTGCTCCCCGTCCGCAACGACTTCTTCGGCGGCAACATCGGCGTGACCGGGCTGCTCACCGGCGCCGACGTCGCGGCCGCGCTGTCCCGCGAACCCGAGCGCGATCGATACCTGCTCCCCGACGTCACGTTGTCGGGCGGGCGGTTCCTCGACGGCACGACGGTCGCGCAGCTGCCGCGCCGCGTCGAGATCGTCGCGACCGACGGAGCCGCGCTCGTCCGGGCGCTCCGTCGGGGCGCTCCGTGAGCGCGGCCCTCCCCGTCGTCGCGGTCGTCGGCCGGCCGAACGTCGGGAAGTCGACGCTCGTGAACCGCATCGTGGGGCGGCGCGCCGCGATCGTGGAGGAACAGCCGGGGGTCACCCGCGATCGCAAGGAGCTGATCGCCGAGTGGACCGGGCGCGCGTTCCGCGTCGTCGACACGGGCGGATGGCTCGCCGAAGGTGAGGCCGGGCTCACCGGCGAGGAGCCCGAGCTCGCAGCGAAGGTGAGCGCGCAGGCCGCGGAAGCGGTGAAGGCGGCCGACCTGGTGCTGTTCGTGGTCGACGTGACGACGGGGATCACCGACGAGGACGCACGAGTGGCGCGACTCCTCCAGCCGTCGGCCGCGCGTGTGCTCCTCGTCGCGAACAAGGTCGACGACGAGCGCCGCGAGTCCGACACGTGGGAGTTCGCCAAGCTCGGCCTGGGTGACCCGATGCCGGTGTCCGCGGTACACGGACGGCTCGCGGGGGAGCTGCTCGACGCGATCGTCGCGGCGCTCCCCGAGGAGCTGCCCCGGGAGCCGGACGAGACGAACGACGACGGCATCTTCAGCGTGGCGATCGTGGGCCGGCCGAACGTCGGGAAATCGACGTTGTTCAATCGGATCGTCGGCGAGGAACGCGCGGTCGTGCACGACATGCCCGGCACGACGCGCGACGCGATCGACACGATCGTCGAGACCGATACGGGGCCGCTGCGATTCATCGACACGGCCGGGTTGCGGCGCAAGAGCCGGATCGAGGAGCCGACGGAGTACTTCAGTCTCGTGCGCGCCCTCGAGGCGATCGATCGGGCCGATGCCGCGCTGCTCCTCGTCGACGCGTCCGAAGGCGTCACGCATCAGGACCAGCGTCTGGCGGAACGGATCGACGCCGCGGGCACCGCGATCGTGGTCGTCGCGAACAAGTGGGACCTGCTCGACGCCGAGCGTCGGGAGATCGTGCGCCGCCAGGTCGACGACATGCTCGGCTTCTTGACCTACGCCCCGATGATCCCCATCTCGGCGCGCACGGGCCGGCGCGTGCACCAGCTCCTGCCCGCGCTCCGCGAGGCCGAAGCCGCCTACCACCGCCGCATCCCGACCGCGGCGCTGAACCGGGTGTTGCGCGATGCCCAGTCCGCGCATCCGCCGCCGGTCGTGCGGCGCCACCGGCCCCGGATCCTATACGCCACCCAGGGTGCGACCGACCCGCCCACCTTCACGCTCTTCGCGAGCCGCCCGTTGCCCCAGCAGTACCTGCGCTACCTCGAGCGCAAGCTCCGGGAGTCGTTCGACCTCGGCCCGACGCCGATCAAGCTGCGGGTGCGCCGCCGCGCCGAATAGGCAGGCGCTCCCGCCGGGACCGCCCGATCCAGACGATTGCGCCGGAGTGCGACAATCTGCGAGAATAGTGCAACTACGGACATCGACTCCCGGAGGTGTCATGCCTCCGGGTGGTGCCGGAGATGTCCTCGCCGCGGTGGGGGTAACCGGGAGTGGGGCGAGCAGGAGGCTTGGAGGCCGGGTGTACGCGCCGGCGGGGCGAACGCGACGCCCGCGGCGCGGCGCTCGTCGAGGCCGCGATCGTGCTGCCCCTCATCGTGATGATCACGTTCGGCGCGGTCGAGTTCGGCATCGGGTTCGGGCAGAAGAGCGGACTCGAGTCGGCGGGCCGCGCCGGTGCGCGCAAGGCCGCGACGCTCGGCAGTGACTTCGACAACGCGGCCAAGACCCAGCTCGCGCTCGACACGCTGCCGGCCGTGAACGCCGCGCTCTCATCCACCTCCGTTCCCGCGCTCGTCAAGGTCTGGATCTACAAGAACAACTCGGGACGCGTCGATCCGGAGTCGTCGTGCGCGACCGATTGCGTGTCGTTCACGCCGAGCGCGGGAGACCCGCAGCACTTCAGTCCGCTCACGGCGAACGGCTCGTTCCCGATTGCCGACGTGACGCCGTGCGGGCTCGACCCCGACAAGGTCTCCGTGCGGATCAAGGGCCGATTCCACTTCCTCACCGGGTTGGTCGGCCGCGGCGGCGTCGATCTCACCTCGACCGCGACGCTCCAGTTCGAACCGACCGCGAACTGCTGATGGATCACCGTTCGGCCGCCCGGCGCGAGCGCGGGTTCGTCATCGTCTGGATGGCGATCGTGCTGGTGTTACTCCTGTCGGTCGCGGCGTTCGCCGTCGACCTGGTCCATGCCTACTTCGAGGCCGAGCGCGCGCAGAAGGCCGCCGACGCGGCCGCGCTCGCGGGCGCGGCCCAGATCCCGGCCGACACGACGTGCGCCCATGCCACGACGACCGCGCACCTTCTCGCCGCCGACAACAAGGAGGCCGACGGCGTCGACCGCACGGTCGTGACTCCGAGGTGCTCGGGCGCCGACGAGATGACCGTCGACGTCGAGCACACGTTCGACACGATGTTCGCCAAGATCATCGGCATCGACACGCTGACGGTGCGTCGCCGCGCGGTCGCGCAGTACGACCCGCCGCTGCAGATGGGCAGCGCGGTCAACTACCTGGGCGATGTCCCGAGCTGCCCGCCCGGGACCGTCGCGTTTCCGGGGTGCAAGGCGCAGGTCGGCAGCCCGCCGGCCCGGTTGCCCTCGCAGCACATGTGGGCACAGATCCAGGGCCGTGACACCGACAAGAGCAACGGCGACCCGTATACGACGAATGTGTGCAACACCGCCGTACCGACCGACGGCTGCAACGGTGCCGGAGCGGACACGAATCTTCAGTTCGACGGCAACGGTGAATGGTTCCTCATCCAAAACCTCACCGGTGGTCCGCTCGACGTCTGGATCTACGACGCCCAGTTCGTGAACACCCGCCCGGAGTGCGACGAGCCCGACAACTCGTATTCGCTCCTGCCGTACGAGCAATGGAAGCTCAATGATCCCGCGGTCGCCGCGCTCAACACCGACCCGGCGTACTGCACCGGCGATCTGCAGCCGGCCGGCGGCGAGCCGGCCGAGACGCAGTTCGAGATGCGCGGACCCGCCCCCCACGGCCTCGCCGACATGAGCTTCGACGATTACCCGGCGATCGACGACCCGAACTGCGCGCCGGCGAGTCTCCCGGGGTTCTTCACGCCCGACGACGCGTGGGACGCCGGCTACACGCAGTACTGGCATCAATGGTGGCACTTCTGCAGGCTCACCGGAACGTCGCGTGGAAGCTTGTACGCGGTGCACGTGACCTCGCCGAGCGGCATCGGCGTCAACCAGTTCACGATCCTCGCGCTGCACGGCACGAGTGCGCCGACGACCGACGGCGACCTCTCGGTGTTCACGCGGGCGCGCCTGCCCTTGTACGCGAACAACCCGGTCGGTGGTCAGACCTCGCGGTTCTACGTCGCACGGGTGTTGCCGTCGCCGAGCCGCGACCGCACCCTGAACCTCGAGTTCTTCGATCTCGGTGACCAGAACGACAACAGCCCGAGCGTGACCGCGACGGGCACGCTGTCGATCGTCACGCAGGGTGTGTCGAGCCCGTCGAGCTTCGACTGCGTGTTCACGGATCCCCCCGGAAGCCCACCCGAGGGCGGGCCCACCGATCCTCGAGCGCCGTGGGGCGGGCCGGCCGACATCCGCGCGGCATCGCCCTGCCGGCTGCGCTGGGACAAGGCCACCTGGAACGGCCAGTGGGTCAGCGTGCAGATCGCGTTGAAGCGCTAGGGAAGCCCGGGCGGCTACGACTGCAACACGGCGAGCTACCAGAACTGCTGGATCCAGGTGGCGCTGACACCCGACGGCTCGAGCAAGCTGTCGGACGCCACCACGTGGAACGCGGCCATGAACGGCGCGCCCGTGCGCCTCGTCGGCTGAGGCCCGGGCCGGCACGCGCCCGACGCGTAACGTGTGGCCATGACCAACTGGCCCGCGCACGTCGACGTCCGCGACGTCGGCCCCCGCGACGGATTGCAGAACGAGGCCGCGGTCTCGGTCGACGCCCGCGTCCGCCTGATCGACGCGTTGTCGGGCACCGGGCTGCGCTCGATCGAAGCCGTGTCATTCGTGTCGGCCCTGGCGATCCCGCCCATGGCCGGTGCCGAGGACGTCATGGCCCGCATCGACCGCCGCCCGGGGGTGACGTACTCGGCGTTGGTGCCGAACGTAAAGGGTGCCGAGCGGGCGGTCGACGCGCGCGCCGACGAGATCGAGCTCGTCGTCAGCGCCAGCGAGACACACAACCGCAAGAACGTGCGCCGTTCGGTCGCCGAGTCACTCGTCGCGGCGCGCGACGTCGTCGAGGTCGGGCACGGCGCCGGAATCGCGGTCGAGGCGATCGTGTCGACGGCATTCGGGTGCCCGTACGAGGGCGACGTCGCGCCGGAACGCGTGGGCCAGATCGCCGGCCACCTGCTCGACGCGGGCGCCGACCGGCTCTCGTTCGGTGACACCACCGGCATGGCGACGCCCCGGCGGGTCGACGACCTGCTCGACGCGCTGGAGCACGCCGGCATCGCCTCCGCGCGCGTCGGACTGCATTTCCACAACACGCGCGGCACCGCGCTGGCCAATGCCGTCGCCGCACTCGAGCGCGGCGTGACCCGCTTCGACGCTTCGATCGGAGGCTTGGGCGGTTGTCCCTACGCGCCCGGTGCGTCGGGGAATGCAGTCACCGAGGACCTGGTGCACATGCTCCACGACATGAACATCGACACGGGCATCGACCTCGAGGCCCTGCTCGGCTGCGCGCGCCTCGCGCAGGAGCTGGTCGGGCGCGAGCTGCCGAGCGCGCTGCTGCACGCGGGTGCGCGTACCCGCCGGTACGCGTCGTGAGCGATTCCGAGCGCATCCGCGAGCACGCCGAGCGGGCCTTGCAGGGAAACCTTGCGAAGGAAGGCGAGAAGCTCGCGCGCCAGCAAAAGCTGTTCGTGCGCGAACGCCTACGGCTGTTGCTCGACGCCAACTCGTTCGTGGAGGACGGATTGCTGGCGAACGCGCTCGCCGGCGATCTTCCCGCCGACGGAGTGGTGACCGGCGTCGGTCGTGTCGACGGCCGGCCCGTGTGCGTCATGGCCAACGATCCCACCGTGAAAGCGGGGTCGTGGGGCGCGCGCACCGTCGAGAAGATCGTGCGCCTCACCGAGCACGCGCTCGCGCACGAGCTGCCGGTCGTGTACCTCGTCGATTCCGCCGGCGCGCGCATCACCGATCAGGTCGAGCTGTTCCCCGGGCGTAGGGGAGCGGGACGCATCTTCGCCAACCAGGTACGGCTGTCGGGCAAGGTGCCGCAGGTGTGCTGTCTGTTCGGTCCGTCCGCCGCGGGCGGCGCGTACATTCCCGCGTTCTGCGACGTGGTGTTCATGGTCGAAGGCAATGCCTCGATGTACCTCGGCTCGCCCCGTATGGCCGAAGTGGTGATCGGCGAGCACGTGTCGCTCGACGAGATGGGCGGGGCGCGCATGCACGCGACAGTGAGCGGATGCGGCGACAACCTGTGCACGACCGACGAGGACGCGATCGCGGGTGCGCGCCGCTTCCTGTCGTATCTACCGTCGAACTGGCTCCTGCCCCCGCCCGTGGCCGAACCACTCGAGCCCGCGCCGGGCGTGCGGCCGATCGCGGAGGTCGTGCCCCTCGAGGAGCGGCGCGCGTACGACATGCACAAGGTCGTCGACGCGCTGATCGACGACGGGTCGTTCTTCGAGCTGAAGCCGTTGTGGGCCCGGGAGCTGATCGTCGGCTTCGCCCGGCTCGAAGGTGTTCCCGTGGGCATCGTCGCGAACAATCCGATGCATCTGGGCGGCGTGCTGTTCGTCGACTCGGCCGACAAGGCGGCGCGGTTCATCTGGATGTGCGACGCGTTCAACGTGCCGCTGGTGTTCCTGGCCGACGTACCCGGCTTCATGATCGGGTCGGCCGTCGAGCGCCAGGGCATCATCCGGCACGGGGCGAAGATGATCACCGCGGTGACCGACGCGACCGTTCCGAAGCTCTCGGTGATCGTGCGCAAGGCGTACGGCGCGGGCCTGTACGCGATGTGCGGCCCGGCGTTCGATCCCGATGCGTGCCTCGCGCTCCCGACCGCGCAGATCGCCGTGATGGGTCCCGATCCCGCGGTCAATGCGGTCTTCTACAACCGCATCCACGCGATCGACGACCCCGACGAGCGGGCCGCGTTCGTGACCGAGCGCCGCCGCGAGTACGAGGACGATGTCGACCTCGTGCACCTCGCCGCGGAACTGGTGGTCGACGCCGTCGTGCAGCCCGAAGATCTCCGGAGCGAGCTCGCGCGCCGGCTGGCGCTCGCGGCGTCACGCGTGCGCGAGGACTTCGGCAAGCGCCACGGCGTCCCACCCGTCTGACCGCGACGCGGTCGCGGCAGGCTACGAGACCACGCGGAGCATCTCGTCGACGGTCAGCTCACCCCGCACGACCCGGCGCAGCGCCGCCGTTCGTAGCGTGTCCATGCCCTGTTCGACGGCGAGGCGCTCGATCTCGCTGCTCGCGGCGCGTGTGATGATCAGGTGCGCGATGTCCTCGGTCACCGGCATGATCTCGAACACCGCCGCGCGGCCTCGGTACCCCGTACGCAGGCAGTGCGTGCAGCCGGGGCCGGACCGGATCGTCGGGCGCTCCGCGAGCATCGCGTCGTCGGCGCCGAGCTCGCGCAGAAGGTCGAGGTCGGGCTCGAGCTCGCGAGCGCAGTGCTCGCAGGGCTTGCGCACCAGACGCTGCGCGACGATGCACGAGAGGGCGGATGCGACGAGATAGGGCTCGACCCCCATGTCGACGAGGCGCACCGGTGTGGCCGCGGCCCGCGTGGTGTGCAACGTCGAGAGGACGAGGTGGCCGGTGATGGATGCGTCGGCGGCGATCCGAGCGGTCTCCGCGTCGCGCACCTCGCCGATGAGGATCACGTCGGGATCGACGCGCAACGTCGATCGCAGCGCGCTGGCGAAGGTCATGCCCGCGCGCCGGTTGATCTGCACCTGCTTGATGCCGTCGATCCGGTACTCCACCGGGTCTTCGACCGAGATGATGCTCCGGTCGCGGCGATTGATCGCCGACGCCACCGCGTACGCCGTCGATGACTTCCCCGAGCCCGTGGGCCCGGTGATGAAGACCGCGCCCTGACTGGCCATGAAGGCCGGAACGAAGCGTCGTTCTTCCGCCGTGGTGAGGCCGAGGCTCTCGATCGACATCGCCGAGCGCACCGGATCGAGCAGGCGCAACACGGCCGACTCGCCCGCGGCGGTGGGCATCGTCGCGAGCCGCACGTCGACCACCCGATCGTGGACCGTGAGGGAGAAGCGGCCGTCTTGCGGCGTCCGGCTCTGCGCGATGTCGGCGCCGCCCATCACCTTCAGGCGGCTCACCAGCGGGCGCAGCGTGTTCAACGGTGCTTCGAACGTGTCGTGCAGGATGCCGTCGACCCGCATGCGGATGTTGACGCCCGTCGAGGTCGGCTCGACATGGAGGTCCGACGCGCGATCGGTGATGGCCTGCTCGAGGAGCGCGTTGACGAGGCGGATGATGGGACCGTCCGAGACGTTGGTGTTGGCATCGTCGGCGAACAGCTCGTCGTCGGAATCCATCTCGGGGTTCGTGACCGCGTCGTCGAACGTGCTCTCGATGCCTGAGCGTTGGAACGCGCGCTCGATGAACGCGCCGAGCTGTTGCGCGTCCGCGACTGCCGCGATGATCGGGTAGCCGGTCAGGACGCGCAGATCGTCGAGCGCGAACACGTCGTTCGGCGAGGCCATCGCGACGACGAGCTGCCCCGACCACCGTTCCACGGCCAGCGCGCGGTAGCGGCGCGCGACCTCCTCGGGGATGAGCGTGGCGAGCAAGAGGTCGGGCGGGCGCTCGTCGAGGTCGACGAACGGCATGCCGAGGTGCTCGGCCAGCGCGCGCGCCATGTCGAGGCTAGACATCGCGCCGATCTCGACGAGCGTCTCGCCGATGCGCCGGCCACCTTGCTGTTGCTCGGCCAGCGCGGCGTCGAGCTCTTCGACGGTCACGAGACCGCGCGTCAGCAGGAGCTGGCCGAACCGCGACGACCGCCGCGGACCGTCGATCGGCTGCGCCCACGGCGGTTCGCGGTCGCGCGACGGCACGAAGGTCGGCTCGGTCAATGTCGCCCTGGCGACACCGTCGCCCGGGCTCGCGTCCGAGGTGTCGGAATCGTCGGACCGGGCCTCGGTGGCGGCGCGCACCGCGTCGATGATCTTCTGCAGACGGGCCTCGACCTGCTCGACCGTCAGATCAGTGCCCGAATGCAAGGAATTGCCGCAGTCCGTGACGGGGTTCACCAGACAACGATCGGCCGCGCAGCGGCGCCAGCTTGAGCGCGTGCGGCGAGATGTGCCGCGGATCGGGAAACCGCCGCGTGCATGATCGCCTGACTCGTCGTCGACAGAGTTGTTCGGCGCCGGCGGCGCGCGCTTGACCGCTCCACCGCAATTCCTCCAACCGCGTGCAATTCGGCACAATGCTTCGCGGCACGTGTGCAGCCTCCTGTGGATGATGCGCGTGGTGTTGGTGGAGTGCGTCGTGTTGTCGCGACGCGACGCAGGACGGTGCACGGCCACGCACCGGTCGCCGGGTCTCGGGCGATCGGCGCACCTTCGGACCTGGGGTTTCGCGCGTCGTCGCGCCACCCGCCTTACACTGGCGCGCTCACGGGCTGTGGCGCAGCTTGGTTAGCGCGCTTGACTGGGGGTCAAGAGGTCCCGGGTTCGAGTCCCGGCAGCCCGACCGAGAAGAACCAGGTAGGGGCCACGGAAGGCCCCGAAACCCCACAGAGACAGTGCGGTAGGGGGCAAGTTAGGGGCCAGTTATCGGCCTAACAGTCGACCCGACCCTTCGAAAACCGGGGCTTTAGTCGGTCTCCAAATGGGGGCGCCGGCCCGAGAAATCACCCCGAGGGAGAAGAATTTCCCTGCCGCCCCTCGTTGGTGCGCCTGGCCTCGGCGCCCCGTCGCATTGTCCCAGGTGGGACACCGACGGCCTTGCCGGGATGGGTGAACCTTTCCGTGCCGCCGTCCGTATCACGCCGGGGAAATGCAATCTCGGATAGGGGGAGTCACGTGATGAAAGCTCGGTATCTGTTCGCGGCTTCGGTCGCCAGCGCTGTTCTGCTGTCACCGGCGGCCGCCTTCGCAGCCAACCCGCCCGGAACCGGCCAGCCATCGCAGTCGTGCCAGGCGCAGCCGAATAGCCCTCCCGGATTCAACACCGCCGGTTTCGCCCACGCCGGGACGGTGTACGCAGGTTCACAACCACAGAACTCCAACAATCCAAAATCCGTAGCCCAGTACGACGTCGCGTGCTTCCAACTGTCACAACCGCACCCGTAGCACGCACCGACCTCACGCGTACCGGGAGCCCCTGCGAGACGGGGGCGTCCCGGTACGTCGAGGCCGCTCAGTGTTCCTCGGCTCGGAATAAGGGGCAACCCAGACTGCGCCAGAAAGGATGCTGTTCCGGCCTGGCCTCAGCCAAGTATGGGCTTTGACAGGCTGCGACCCGGTACGACGAACGGGGTGTCGGGCAAACCGTGGTCGGTCACTTCCTCCCAAGAACTCACTGGCGCTGGCACGGCACCCGTCAGCACGTCTTCAAGGAGAACGGGTTTGGTCGGCCTGCTTCGAGCGTGTGGCGGAAGATGCCTCACGGGAAACGTTGCGTCGCGTTGGACTAGGTAGTTGCCGTCGGCCTCGATACAGAGGATCGTCACGTCGCACACGGTGAAGTCGTCGAGGAAGTACTGCACCTCACCGCCCACGCCTAACTCGTGGCCTTGTTGGTCGGGCAAGGGTTCCCCTCATATCTCACCGGAGCAACGTGCAGAGCACTCGTGCGTTAGGTCTCACGCACAAGCACAGATTGATGCTCCTAGGTGCCGTCAAGCAAGCGTTGGCCGTGGGAGATGGGCGAAGAGCTCGCGAGCGACGTAGCGCTTGAGGCAGCGGATGGCTTCGGTCTTGGTTTTGCCTTCGTCGCAGCGGCGTCGGAGGTAC
>DATMUX010000273.1:0-2961 GCA_035563695.1 Acidimicrobiia bacterium | reverse complement strand
CATCACGCGCATCGACATGAGCGAGTGCATGGAGAAGCACACCGTGTCCCGCCTGATCGGCGCGCCCCCGGGCTACGTCGGCTACGAGGAAGGCGGCCAGCTCACCGAAGCGGTGCGCCGCCGCCCGTACGCGGTGATCCTGCTCGACGAGATCGAAAAGGCCCACCCCGACGTCTTCAACATCTTGTTGCAGCTCATGGACGACGGCCGCCTGACCGACGGTCAGGGCCGCACGGTCGACTTTACGAACGCGGTCGTCATCATGACGTCGAACCTGGGCGCGGGCGGCTCCGAGGAGCAGGTGCTGGCGGCGACGCGGGCGCAGTTCCGGCCCGAGTTCCTCAACCGCATCGACGAGATCGTCGTGTTCCACCGCCTGTCCGAGGCCGACATCGAAAGGATCGTCGGGCTGCAGGTCGAGCGGCTCCGCGCGCGGCTCGCCGAGCGCGGGCTGACGTTGGAGCTCACCCCCACGGCGCAGGCGTGGATCGCCAAGACGGGCTACGACCCCGATTTCGGGGCCCGGCCGCTGAAGCGCGTGCTGCAGCGCGAGGTCGCCGACCCGATCGCGCTCGAGCTGCTGAAGGGGACGTATCAGGCGGGCGACACCGTCGCCGTCGACGCGTCGGCCGACGGCGGCCTCGTGTTCAACGCCATCGTGAACGCCGACATCGTCGCCTGAACGCCCATGATCCTCCCAACTGTCGGGAGCGTGGTGAGCGGTATACGCCCATGATCCTCCCAACAGTTGGGAGCGTGGTGGGCGCTATACGCTCATATTCCTCCCAACTGTCGGGAGCGTGGTGGGCGCTATACGCCCATGATCCTCCCAACTGTCGGGAGCGTGGTGGGCGCTATACGCCCATGATCCTCCCAACAGTTGGGACGACGGCGGGTCAGGCGAGCTGCTTCCAGCTCGTGCCGCCCCGGCAGAACCACAGGCGCGCCGACCGGTCGACGAACAGCTGGCCGGCCGCGCCCGACGCGGGGTGCGTCGTGGCGGTCGACGGGACGAGCTGGATCTGCGCGGTCTTGCCGCGGAAGCGGCCGCCCTGACCGTTGGTGCTCGCGCCGTCGATCGCGGCACCGAGCCCGGTCGTCGACGCGGTGATCGTCGACGCCTTGCTCCTGGCGTTCAGGATCGCGGCGTTGACGGCGCTGTTCGTCCCGTTGGTCGTGCCGTAGATCGTGCTGCGGCCGTTCGCCGCGTTCTCGATGTGCGCGTAGATCGCGTGACCGGTGCCCATGTTCACCGCTTCGCACGCATCGCCGATCGTCGCCGCGTTGTATCCCCACGCAAGCACCGCCGGCCCGGCGTTGCCTGCCGTGATGCCGGCAACCGCGGGCGCGACTCCCTGGGTGACGCCGACGACGCCGCCGCCGTCGACGCCGATTCCCACGACGCCGGCGCCGCCGTTCGTGCTCGTGATGGTCCCGACGATCGCGTGGGAAGTGCCGTCCTGAGTCGCGACGATTGCCGCCGCCTCACTCGCGGGATCGGTGATGTGCGCGTTGATCGCCCGGCCCGACGTCGAGTGCCCCGTCGACGAGTTCGTGACGTGCAAGGTGTCAGTGGCATTCGAGCTCGTCAGCCCGGTGGTGTCGGGGCCCGCGTTGTTGTCGACGCCGTACTGCATGTTCGCCGTCGTCGCGCCGGCGGCGGACGGGCGCATCACGATCGCACCGGCGCCGAAGGCCGTCGCGGCCCCGCCCAGGCGCAGCAGGCTCCGCCGGTCGAGCCGTCGGCTCGCAGCCGCGGCTTCGACGGCCCCATCGGTACCATCGACCCCCTCGACCGTCGCCTCCTCCTCCTCCTCCTCCTCCTCCTCCGAGGAGGCTGCCTGGAGCGTCGAGTTGTCGCACTCCAGCACCTGCACCCGTCCCATGAGCTCGTCCAGCCGGGCCGCCAGCTCGTCGTATGTGGTCGTCATGGCCCTTCCTCCCCGCAGAGTCGTCGCCGCAGCCAAAGTCTGGCTGTATCCGGACGGTGCGTCCAGTCTGGCGGTGTCACTCCGAGGCGCGCCGGCGCAGCTCCGCCTTGGCCACCTTGCCGCCGGACGAGCGGGGTAGCTCGTCGAGCACCACGACGCGCTCGGGCCACAGCTCCTTGCCCGTGCCGCGCGCCGCGAGGTGCGCGCGCAGCTCGTCGAGCGTCAGCGCCGAGTACCCGGCGCGCAGCTCGACGAACACGCACACGCGCTCGCCGAACGTCGCATCGGGCATGGCGACAGCCGCGGCGAGCGCCACCGCGGGATGCGAGCCGACCTCGTCCTCGACCTGGGCTGCGCTGATGTTCTTGCCGCCGCGGATGATGAGATCGGAGGTGCGCCCGACGACCCTCAGGTACCCGCCGCCGTCGATCGTCGCGAGGTCGGCCATGCGCATCCACCCGTCGGCGGTGAACAGGCGCGCGTTCGCGTCGGGATCGTTCCAGTAGCCGAGGCACAGCGTGGGGCCCTTGCCCGCGGGAACGCCCGGGCCGCCGGTCGCCGTGATGTCGGCGTCGGTATCGGGATCGAGGAGCCGGACGTGCATCTCGGGGATCACGCGGCCCGCGGTGCGCAGCCGCTGCTCGCGCGCGTCGTCGAACGTCGTGCACGACAGCGCGCCGGTCTCGTTCGAACCGTAGAACTGCAGGACGGTCGCGCCGGTGCGCTCCTCGAAGTCGCGCGCCCGCTCGTAGGGCACCATCTCGCCACCGGTGAACAGGACGCGCAACGACGAGAGGTCGCGCCGCGCGATGTCGGACGAGCTCAGCATCATCACGAACTGCGTCGACACCGCGGCGAGCACCGTGACGCGATGGCGCTCGATCGCCTCCAGCACGAGCTCCGGTACGAACCGTTCGAACAAGACACACGGCGCGCCGGTGATCGCGGGGCTGAAGTGCGCGGTCCACAATCCGAAGCCGAACGGGGTCGGCAACGTGCTCGCGAACACGTCGTCGCCGGTGAATCCGGC
>DATMUX010000272.1:0-2079 GCA_035563695.1 Acidimicrobiia bacterium | reverse complement strand
CTCATCGAGCGGGATTCCGCCCAGGGCATTGTCGATGTCATGCAGCTTATGCAACGTCTCTACGGCACCGTCCCAGGCCTGAGTCGGCGTCGCATACCCATGGTGTCCATGCACCCTGACCAACGGTCTTCGAATCCCATCGATCGTCCTCCTGCTAAATGGATTGATGCATCTGATCGACGCGCTGCCGATAAGGGGCGTGTTGCACGGCGCGGGTCAACAGCACGCGCGATTGCGATCTACTCGCCAAGGGTCGGCCACAGCTCGTGCAGTGAGGTTTCCCCTTTCTTCGGGCAGTGGCGTCCGCGGGTGATACGCCGCGGGTGCGGGCGCGTAGTCGACCCGAAGTGATCGGCCGTAGCGCGAATGTCCGAAGCGAGCGGTGATACTGCTGGTCCTCCCATGATTTCGACGAGCTTGGCGTGTCTGTTATGGGGTGTGGGCGACTTCGGCAGTGCCGGCGTAGTCGCAGACGGTGCCGCTGGCAGCGTGGAGATTGATGGTGACGGCGTCGTGTTGGTCTTCCCAGATGAACTGGCCTTCGAGTCGGGCTCCGCTGAGATCGAACTCGAGATTGGTGTGGGCGGCGATGCCTTGGCCTTCGGCGTTCACGGTGCTGGTTGTGCCGCCTTGGCTGAAGAACCAGTTGAGTGTGCCGTCGGTTCCGCTCTGGTTCTCGACGAAGAAGACGGCGAGGTTGTCGGCGATGTTGCAGGCGAAGTCGATCGCGAGCGATGACGGCTGATATCCCTCGAGTGTGTCTTGGCCCGCGATCACGCTGAAGTGGATGGGATAGATCGCCGTGCGGGTGCAGGTCGCGGATCCGTTCGCGGCGATGGCGACGATGGCAGTTCCATTGGTGCACGTGCCGCTGACGCGCGCTTGCAGCGCGTTGGCATGGACACCGTCGAGCAGGTCGGCGTTGAGGTTGGCAACCTTCGCGGCCGAGTTGACCACGAACGGCGGTCGACCGCGGGCGGTGTAGACGCCGATGCCTGTGGCACCAGAACCAGGGCTCGTATTGACCACAGAGAGTTGCGTGCCGTTCGTCGAGCCAGCAAGCCCTGTCGATCCGTTCACCACGTTGTACTTACCGAGGTTGAAGATCGCGCCCACGCCCGTGCCCGCGAATGCGGCAGTGGTCATGAGCACGGCCAGACTGATAACGCTGCCGAGGACAACACCTTTGAAGAATGGCAGTTTCACGTCCCGACCTCCGTCGTCGTCCCGATGGACACGAGAAATGCTTCACTACCTCATCGCACGGTGTCCAATGACCGGATGCGGCGAACCGTTCGGTTCCCAGTTACGAATCGCTCGATGGCCTCCCCCGCCCCACTGGCGAACCCACACCACACGCGCTCGCCTCTCGACGCCCGCCCCTCCACCGATCACCACCAGTGGACTGGCCGACTCGAACGGTGACACTCGCGCCGCCATCAACGCAGCGCCGCAGACCGAAACAGCGCGCCCGAACTGCCGACCGACATCTCGCCGGGCCTCAGCGCCTTTGACATGCGAATCGCCACGACCTGATATCCGAGACTCTCGTACAAGTGTCGAGCGATCGAGTTGGTGCCGAACACGTTGAGCCCGAGCACGGTGGCGCCATTGGCGCGTGCTTCGTGCTCCGCCAAGAGCATGGCTGCTTTGCCGTAGCCACGACCACGGTGTTCCTCGTCGACCGTGATGTCCCAGACCCACCACGATCCGGGCTGAACCGGATCGGCGGGACCGATCCACAGGGAAGCGACCGGGCGGCCATCTTCTTCGAGTCGGAACACACGATGGCCCGCAGCGGGTTTGCCGTCAGGGAACGATGCGGCAATCGTTTCGTCAGCGGCGCGCGCCGCTGTGGCTTCATCGTCGCCAGATGCCACCCGCTCAGCCACATAGCCGTCTCGGGAAGTGGCGAGGAACGCGCTGATCTCCGAGGGGGTCATCGGACGAAGCGAGAGTGCCACCGCCGGAGCCTACGAGCCGACCGCGTGCACCGCATCGCCGTCTCGCGCGGGAGGCGTATTCTCGCCACCGCGCTCGGTTTCCCGCTCGGAGCCTGTCGATGGTGGAAATATCGCT
>DATMUX010000271.1:0-2348 GCA_035563695.1 Acidimicrobiia bacterium | reverse complement strand
TGTCCAAACAACTGCGGCCCGCACAGCTGGTAGTGCGGCCGCGATGCGTTAGGGAATCGTTACCGCCGCAGATCGCATCAACGCTCCCAAGCCCGAGCGACCATGACTCCACCGCACAGATTGCCCGCTCTGGCGTGTTCTCGCCACAGCGGCCAGGGCTCTACCGACGAACTCGTAGCCGCGGAAATATGGCTCCAGATCGGCAGTTATGCGCTCGCAGGTGGCCTCTGCTTCTCCACCGGACCAGAGGCCGCGCGGACGAGAACCCTGCGTGCTGCGCCGTCGTCGAGCTTGAAGCGCCGTTTGATGTACTCCTTCGTGGCGCAGTAGGTGTAACCGTCGCTGTGCATGGCGCATGCAGCGCGGAACGCCCCCTCGATGTCCTTCATGAGTTCCCCCTCGATGTCCCTCGTGAGTGTCGTATCGGCGAAATCTTGCTTCGAACTCAAGCGCGTCGCCGTACGCCCGTTCGTGGGCCGCGACGCGCCCCCGCCGTGTCGTCCCGCTCCCCTCGGAGCTTGGGACGGGGTGCGCCAGCCGGCTTCGCGACTGAGCAGATCGGCATTCCTGAAGGAGCGGGGTGTGTCAAGGTGTTGGTGCTGGTCGAGTGGTCGTGTGGTGGGTGTGCGGGGCGCGTGGGGACGTTGGGGTGGTCGCCGGTTGGTTGTTGGTTGTCGCACCATGTTTGGGCTAAGCGATGTTGCAGCTCGGTGCCGAGGCATTCCTTCGCTGACGGGTGGCAGCGTGGTGCGTTTCGGCCACGACTCGGCGGGTTCAAGCAGTTAGTCGACCTCGCCGCGAGTGGCGGGGGTCACGCCGATCGGCGAACGCGCGTCGAGTCGTGTCCGAGCTGTTCACGCGGGTCTGGCCAGGCAACGGATCTCGCCGTCGCGCAGGCCGTAGTAGACGAGCGTGAGGATTTTGCGGGCGATTGCGACGGTGGCTTTGTGCTTGCCACGTCGTTGCGCGATGCGTTGCCAGTCCCCGGCCAGTTTGGGTCCGCCGTGATACCGGACGGTGCCTTCGATGACCGCCCAGCGCACCAACCGTGATCCTTGTTTCGTCACGCCGCCGCGATGGACTTTGGTATCGGACTCGCGATGTGTGGGTGTGAGTCCGGCCCACGAGCACAACGCTTCGGCGGAGCGGAACCGGGATATATCACCGATCTCGGCGACCAAGATCGCGGCCATGGCCGGACCGATCCCGTTGATCTGTTGGATCACCCGATAGCCGTCATGGCCGCGGAGCCGAGAACGGATCTCGCGTTCGAACGTCGCGACCTCGGTGTCGTAGATCGCGATCAGGTCTCGTAACGACGCAGTGCGCAGTCGATACGCCACAGGGAGCTCGAGCGCATCGAGCTGTGCGTTCCCGGCAACGCCGAACAGGTCCTGCGCTGCCCGGCAGCACACCTTCTTTGGCCCCCACCGCATGCACCTGGGCCTTGAGCCCGGAACGCAACCCGACGAGCTTCGCGCGATACCGCACCAACTCGCGCAACTCCCGCGTCGCCGGGCGGTGCGATCCACGCCTCCGGAAGCCGACCCAAACGCAACATATCGACCAGATCGATCGCGTCGCGCTCATCAGTCTTCACGCGGCGGTTGCCCCAGTTCAGACCGGACGGGTTCGCCAGATGCACCGTCGCGCCCTGCGCCTGCAACCAATCAACGATCCAATACCAGCCGTACGTCGCTTCGATCACCACCTCCGGCTCCGCACCCGCGTCCGCGATCACCGCCGCGATCGCCAACGGATCATTCGCCACCCGCACCGACCCGAGCCGCTCGCCCGCCGCGTTCTCGCGGACGATCACCGACCGTCGACGATGGAAGTCGATCCCGACATACTGTCGATCCACAGGGGCCTCCCTTCCTCGAACCGAGGAACTTGCTTTGGTGAAGCCCCGAGTCTCGACCGATTCGGACCTCACGGGGAGCGAAGGCCCCGCTCCTTCATCGCATCAGATATGGGCGGGCTCGAGCGGCTGGCGCCATGTCTTGAACGTACGCATTTGGCGGCTTCGATCCCCGCGGTCGCGGGATCGTACGGGGATGGTATGACTGGAGGTTCGGGTGGTACGGGTGGCTGTCCCTTGTCAGGGCACGGCATCGAGCGTGAAGGACTCGCGTTAGTGGTTGTGCCTGAGGAATGGATGGGCGAGGCGGCGTGTGTCGGGGCGGAGGCGGAGTTCTTTCCGGAGCGTGGAGAGGACGCCAGCTCGGCCAAGCAGTTGTGCGCCGTGTGTCGCGTGCGCGTGGAGTGTCTTGAGTATGCGCTGGTCGAAGAGATCACGGCGGGCATTTGGGGCGGTACCAGCGCGCGTGAACGTCGCAGACTCCGCG
>DATMUX010000270.1:0-4114 GCA_035563695.1 Acidimicrobiia bacterium | reverse complement strand
GACGTTCTACGCCGAGACCGGCCGGCGCCTGCTCGAGGCCAACGTCTTCGACTTCGACGGCGATCTGTACGGGCAGCCCGCCCGCGTGGCGTTCTCGCGGCGCGTCCGCGAGCAGGAGCGCTTCGACACGGTCGATGAGCTGATCGCGCAGATGCGGCGCGACGTCGAGGCCGTCCGCCGCGGCACGTGACACGAGAACCCGAGATCCGCCCGAACGGCGGGTTCTGGTAGCCTGACCGGCTGAATTCCGTATCGAACGAAGGTTCTGCGCGCGCATGCCCGACAAGGCCGCCACGATTTCCGAGCACAAGCTCCACGACACCGATACCGGCTCGGCCGAGGTGCAGATCGCGCTCCTCACGGAGCGGATCCGTCATCTCACCGAGCATATGAAGGTCCACAAGAAGGACTTCCACAGCCAGCGCGGCCTACTCGTGCTGGTCGGTCGCCGGCGGCGCATGCTCGACTATCTCCGGCGCAACGACGTCGAGCGGTACCGGGCGCTGATCGCCAAGCTCGGCATTCGTCGATAACGAATTCGGCACCGGGAGCCCGACGGGCTCTCGCTTCACATCTGAACCAGCACGAGAGCGACGTCGGTTGTCAGTCGCGAGCGCCCGGGCCCGATCCGGACGCTGACAACTGGGAACCGGTTCCTCTCGTCGAACGAGAGGAACCAACCCATGACTGACGACGCGATTCGCGTGTCCGGTCCGATCAATGCCGACGGTCTCGAAATGACGCTCGAGACGGGCAAGCTCGCGCAGCTCGCGCACGGCGCAGTCGTCGTGAAGGTCGGTGGCACCACGGTGCTGTCGACGGTCACCACGTCGAAGCCGCGCGAGGGCATCGACTTCTTCCCGCTCACCGTCGACGTCGAGGAGCGTATGTACGCCGCGGGCAAGATCCCCGGCTCGTTCTTCCGGCGCGAGGGTCGCCCGGGCGAGCACGCGATCCTGACCGCACGGCTCACCGACCGTCCGCTGCGCCCGTCGTTCCCCGACGACTTCCGCAACGAGGTCCAGGTGATCGCCACCATCTTGGGTGTCGACCTCGAGAACCCGCACGACGTCGCGTCGATCAACGGCGCGTCGGCCGCGCTCACCGTGTCGGGCATCCCGTTCAACGGCCCCATCGGTGCGGTGCGTCTCGCGCACATGGACGGCGAATGGATCGCGCATCCCACGTTCCAAGAGGGCGACCGGTCGACGTTCGAGATCGTCGTCGCCGGACGCGCGCTCGACAACGGCGACGTCGCGATCATGATGGTCGAAGCCGGCGGCACCGAGGCTGCGTGGAACCTCTACGAGGAGGGCGCGCCGAAGGTCACCGAGGAGACGATCGCGCAGGGCCTCGACGAGTCGAAGCGCTGGATCAAGGCGTCGATCGACCTGCAGTCGCAGCTGCGCGAGGCCTACGAGAAGGCGCGCGGCCCGATCGAGACGATCGAGTACCTGCCGGCGGTCGACTACGGCACCGAGGTGTACGACGCGGTGAAGCGTCACGCCGAGACCGACACGGCCGCGGCGATGGCGATCGCCGACAAGAACGATCGCAACAACCGGCTCGCGGAGATCGAGGCGGGCACGCTGCTCGCGCTGGTCGGCACCGTCGACGCGCCCGGACCGCTCGCCGAGGAGGCGACGGCGGTGAGGCGGGCGTTCCGTTCGCTGCAAAAGGAAGTGACGCGCCGCCGCATCGTGAACGAGGGCGTGCGTATCGACGGCCGGAGCCCGTCCGACATCCGTCCGCTGTCGGCCGAGGTCGGCGTGGTTGCGACCGCGCATGGCACCGGGCTGTTCAAGCGGGGCGAGACCCAGGTGCTCTCAGTCACGACGCTGGGTATGCCGCGCATGGAGCAGATGCTCGACACGATCACGGTCGACGAGCGCAAGCGCTACATGCACCACTACAACTTCCCGCCGTTCTCGACCGGCGAGACGGGCCGCGTCGGCTCCCCGAAGCGGCGCGAGATCGGCCACGGCGCGCTGGCCGAGCGCGCGCTGCTGCCCGTGATCCCCGACGCGCAGGAGTGGCCGTACACGTTGCGAGTCGTCTCCGACGTCCTCGCGTCGAACGGCTCCACGTCGATGGCGTCGGTGTGCGGGTCGACGCTGTCGTTGATGGACGCGGGTGTGCCCATCAAGGCGGCCGTCGCCGGGATCGCGATGGGCCTCGTGTACGCCGAAGGCAAGTACACGACGCTCACTGACATCCTCGGCGCCGAGGACGCGTTCGGCGACATGGACTTCAAGGTCGCGGGGACGAGCGACTTCGTCACGGCGTTGCAGCTCGACACCAAGATCGACGGCATCCCGGCCGACGTGCTCGCGCAGGCGTTGCGCCAGGCCAAGGACGCCCGTATGAAGATCCTCGACGTGATGCGTGGAGCCATCGCCGAGCCGCGCGACGAGGTGCGTGAGACCGCGCCCAAGATCGTGAGCTTCGAGATCCCGGTCGACAAGATCGGCGAGGTCATCGGGCCGAAGGGCAAGGTGATCAACACGATCCAGCAGGAGACCGGCGCCGACATCGCCGTCAACGACGACGACGGCGTGGGCATCGTGTCGATCGGATCGAAGGACGGCGCGGCGGTCGCGGAGGCGCGCCGCCGGATCGAGCTGATCCTCGAGCCGCCGATGGCCGAGGTCGGCGCCGACTACACCGGCCGGGTCGTGAACATCACGAAGTTCGGCGCGTTCGTGAACATCCTTCCCGGGCGTGACGGCCTCGTACACATCTCGAAGCTCGGTGCCGGCAAGCGCATCGATCGCGTCGAAGACGTGTTGTCGCTCGGCGACGAGGTGACGGTGCGCGTTGACGACATCGACCAGAACGGCAAGCTGTCGCTGTCGCTCGTGGGTGAGGACGGCGAGGTCATCGCGGGCTCGGGCGGTGGAGGCGACCGCGACCGCGACCGTGATCGCGACCGCGGACGGAGCCGCCGCGACGACGAGGGTGGTTCCGCCGGTGAGGGCCGCGCGACGGCCTCGTTCGAGGATTTCTGGGAGGGCCAGGCCCGTGACGAGTTCGGCGACCTCGGTCCCGGCGAGGAGCCGGCCCCCGCGCCGGCCGGCGGGCGTGACCGGGGCCGCGGGGGTCGGGGCGGCGGCCGGGGCGGCCGCGGCCGCGGACCGCGCCGGTAGTCCGAGCCCCCGATCGTGATCGTCCGTACCGCGCTCGACTCGGGCCTGCGCGTCGTCACCGAGGCGCTGCCCGAGCTGCGCTCGGTGACGCTCGGCGCGTGGGTCGCGAGCGGGGCCCGCGACGAATCCGACCCGGAGTGGGGTGCGAGCCACTTCCTCGAGCACCTGCTGTTCAAAGGGACGGCCGATCGGAGCGCGCGCGAGATCGCCGAGAGCATCGAATCGGTCGGCGGCGAGATGAACGCCTTCACCACGCACGAGATCACGGTGTTCTACGTGCGGGTGCCCGACGCGCATTTCGAGCGAGCCTTCGATGTGCTCGCCGACGTGTTGTGGAACCCCGCGTTCCGGCCCGACGAGCTGGAGTCGGAACGGCGCGTCATCCTCGAGGAGATCGGGATGCGCGACGACACCCCCGACGATCTCGTCCACGACCTGTTCGCGGGCGCGATGTTCCCCGATCACCCTCTCGGCCGCGAGGTCCTCGGCTCCCACGACTCGATCACGTCGATGGCGCGCGCCGACATCGCGGCGTATCACGAGGCGCACTACCGGCCCTCGAACGTGGTCCTCGCCGTGGCCGGCAACATCACGCACGACGCGGTGATCGATCGGGTTGGAGCTCGCTTCCCGGAGCGGGCCGGCACGCGCCCGGCCCGCCCGCGTCCATCGGCCGACGCGCCGCGTCCCGTCGTCGTGCTGGCCCGCGACACCGAGCAGGCGCACGTCGTCATGGGCATGCGCGCCCTGTCGAACACCGACCCCGATCGCTACGCGTTGTCGGTCATGAACCAGGTGTTCGGCGGCGGCATGTCGTCACGCCTGTTCCAGGAGATCCGCGAGCAGCGGGGGCTCGCGTACTCGGTGTTCTCGTATCCCGCGACATTCGACGACACGGGCTACCTCGCCATCTACGCCGGTACGGCGAGCGAGCGGTTGCGCGAGACCCTCGACCTGGTCGAGGGCGA
>DATMUX010000269.1:0-4502 GCA_035563695.1 Acidimicrobiia bacterium | reverse complement strand
GTTGACGTGGATGGCCGCGCAGTGCTGCGCGTCGAGCGCACCGATCCGCGTCGCGACCTGTGCGCCCCAGTCGCCGCCCTGCGCGCCGTATCGCGAATAGCCGAGCCGGGCCATCAGCTCGATGAACGCGCGCGCGACGCGCGGCACGTCCCAGCCGCGCGTGCGCGTGGGTTCGGAGAAGCCGTAGCCGGGCAGTGACGGCGCGACCACGTGGAACGCGTCTTCCGCTCGGCCGCCGAACGCCTCGGGATCCGTGAGACGCGGGATCACGTCGAGGAACTCGACGATCGAACCGGGCCAGCCGTGCGTGAGCAGCAAGGGAAACGCGCCGGCGTGCGGCGAGCGCGCGTGCACGAAGTGCACCGACTGGCCGTCGATCGTCGTGCGGAAGTGTGCGAGCTCGTTCAGCAGGCGCTCCTGGGCGCGCCAGTCGTACTCGTCCCGCCAGGAGTCGACGAGCTCGCGGAGATAGTCGAGCGGGATCCCGTACTCCCAGCCGGTCCCGTCGATCTGGTCGGCAAAACGCGTGCGCGCGAGCCGCGCGTGCAGATCGTCGAGCGTCGCGTCGTCGACGCGGATCTCGAACGGCTCGATCACGTCGGTCACGGCACGCGATCAGGAGATCGGATCGAACTCGAGGTGGAGCTCATCGAGGCCGCGGAGCATGTAGATGGGCGTGTAGTGGTAGCGGCGGGCGCCCGCGGGACCGTGATCGGCCTCCGAGATCCGGATACCGGCCATGCGCCCGAGGATACGTTCGATGCTGACCCGGCCCTCGGCGCGCGCGAGCGGCGCGCCGACACACGCATGTAGGCCGAAGCCGAACCCGACGTGCTGGCGGCCGTTCACCCGGTCGAGCCGGAACTCCGCCGGTGCGTCGAACTGGCGCGGATCGCGGTTCGCGGCGCCTTCGAGCACCATCAGCGTGGTGCCGGCCGGGATGTCGACGCCGCCGACCGTCGTCGAGCGGCGCGCCAGGCGGAAGTTGCCCTGGATCGGGCTCTCGATGCGCACGCACTCCTCGACGAAGGCCGGGATCCGGTCGGGTTCGTCGCGCAGCAGCTGTTGCAGCTCCGGGCGTTCGCCGATCAGGCGCAGCGCCGTGCCGAGCATGCGCGCGGTCGTCTCCTGCCCGGCCGCGAACAGGTTCGCGGCGATGAGCATGACATCGTGCACCTCGGGCAGCGTGCCGTCGGGGAACGTCGCCGTGGCGAGCTGCGTCATCACGTCGTTGCGCGGCTCCCGCCGGCGATCCTCGATGTACGCCGTGAACCGCTCGTAGAGGAACTCCAACGGCTTGTGCGCGACCGCGCCGTCCTTGCGGCCGAGCGCGCGCTCGTTCGGGTCGCCCTGCATCTCCCGGCGGAACATCGCGTGGTCGTCCTCGGGGACGCCGAGCAGGTCGGCGATGACGAGCAGTGTGAACGGGTTCGCGTAGTCGCCGATGAACTCGCACTCACCGCGGGCGAGGAACTCGTCGAGCTGCCGGTCGGCGAGGCGCCACATGAATTCCTCGTTCTCCTTCAGGCGCTTCGGTGTGATCAGCCGCAGCAACAGGGCGCGGTGTGCCGTGTGCTTGGGCGGGTCGAAGGTCGGCAGCTGGTCGCTGAACGGGAGCGTGTCGCGGTACTGCTCGATGATCTCGCTGATGTCGTCGCCTTCGAATGGCACGGGGAAGCGCGCGAACGGTCCGCTCACCGCATTGCAGTTCGAGAACGACGTCGTGTCGTTCAAGACCGCGACGGCTTCCTCGTAGCCCGTGATCATCACGACGTCGTGATGGGGCTCGCGCCACACCGGCCCGTGGGCGCGGAGGTACTCGTAGAACGGGTACGGGTCCTGGTAGAGGGGCCGGGCGCGGAAGAAATCGATGTCGTCGAAGTCGGTCATGGCACGCTCCGCGGCGTATGGAAATGCCGTTCTCTTGATCGAACGACCCGACGCATGATAATCATTCTCCGGAACCCGCCGCCGAGGCCGGCGGCGCCGCGCCGAGGGTGACGTGACGACCCGGTACGCGCGCGCCGGCGACCTTCGGCTCGGTGCGCATGCCCCCCGGGCGGCCAGGACCCTTGCTGCAAATCAGCTTCTCCCAATATGCTTATCCGCGTTTTCATACTGAGAGAGTCACGTCGCCGGCGGAACCCGCGTGTCGCGCCGGTGATGGGGCTGTTAGGTTCGGCCGGTGCTTGCCGGGAGCGAGTGCCGGCGTCTCCGGGGGGAGCGGTCAACGGTGACCACTGCAGTGCACGATCGTGATCGCGGACGTGCTCCGGAGGTCGCGATGCTCGCCCGGCGGCCGGACGGCGCACGGACATGACCGACGCGAACCCCGACACCTCCGCCGCCGCGCTGACCCGGGCGGTCCTCGACGAGGAGGCGGCGCGGCTCACCGAGCAGGCGCACGCGGCCGAGGCGCGCGTGCTCGCCGACAACGAGCTTCCCGGGGTCGGCGACGCCCCGATGTCGCTGCGCGAGGGGGTGCAGATCGGCGGGCTGGCGCTGCTCACGGTTTTGGCGCTCCTGAACGCCGTCGATCAGCTCGACTCGGGCGCGGTGGGGGTGCTCGCGCCAGACATCAAGAACTCGCTGCACACGACCGATGCCGTGATCGCGGTCGCGACCGTCGGTGGGACGTTGTTCATGGTGGCCGGCGGCTTGTGGCTGGGGCGGCTCGCCGACCGCGGCCGGCGCACGACCATCATCGGGCTGGCGACCCTGGCGTGGGGTGGCCTGGTCTTCGTGACGAGTGCGGTCACGAACGCGCTGTCGTACTTCGTGGCGCGGGCCCTGACCGGGATCGGGAAGTCGAACACGCAGGTCGTGCAGCTCCCGGTGGTGGCCGACGGGTACCCGATCCAGTCGCGCGCTCGCGTCTTCGCGGTGCACGGGGTCGTCGGGCGCATCGGCGGGCTCGTGGCTCCGCTGGCGGTCGGCGGGCTGGTCACGCTCCTCGGCGGTGGTGCCGCGTGGCGGTGGGGGTTCATCGCGATCGCCGTACCCACCATCGCCATCGGGATCGTCTCCTTCTTCCTCGATGATCCGCCGCGCGGCCAGTTCGAGCAACAGGAGACCATCGGCGAGGTGATCTCGACCGAGGGCGCGCCTCCGATCTCGCTCGGCGCGTCGTACCAGCGGATCATGCAGATCCGTACGTACAAGAGCACGCTCGTCGCGTTCACCGCGCTCGGGTTCGGCCTGGTGTCGGTGCCCGTCTTCGTGAGCCTGTATCTCGACGAGCAATTCGGGCTCGACGCGTTCGAACGGGCGCTCGTGGCGATGATCCCCGGGGTGCTCTCCATCATCGTCGTGCCGCTCGTGGCGCGGCGCTTCGACAACCTCTTCCGCACGAGCCCGCCGCGTGCGCTGGTGCTCATCGGCGGGTTGTTCATTCCCGCGGGCGTGCTGATCCTGATCGAGATGCTGATGCCGACGGCGTTCTTGTTCGCGGTGTTCGCGACCGTCGGCGGCGTGATCCTGGCCGTGCAGTTCACGATGATCGGCCCGTTGTTCGCAGCCGCGAATCCCTACTACCTGCGCGCCCAGGGCACGGCGATCGGCATGGCGATGATCCTCGGCATCGGTGGATTCGGCGGCGCGGTGCTCGGCGGCCTGCTCGACGAGGCGTTCGGGCTCCGGGCCGCGATCATCATCCTCGGCGTGTCGACGAACATCGTCGGCGGATTGTTGATGATGAACGGCGCCCGCTTCCTGCGCAACGACATGTCGCTGGTCGTCGAGGAGATCCGGGAGCTCGAAGCCGAGCACCGGCGGCTGCAACAGAATCCGGGCGACATTCCCGTGCTCCAGCTGCGCAACATCGACTTCTCGTACGGGCCGGTGCAGGTGCTCTTCGACGTGCACCTCGACGTCCGGAGGGGCGAGACGCTCGCGTTGCTCGGCACGAACGGCGCGGGTAAGTCGACTGTGCTGCGTGTGGTCAGCGGCCTCGGTATCCCGTCGCGCGGCGTGGTGCGGCTGAACGGGCACAACGTGACGTTGTGTTCGCCCGAGACGCGGGTGAAGTGGGGCATCCAGCAGCTTGCAGGCGGCAAGGCGATCTTCACACCCATGTCGGTGCGCGAGAACCTCGAGATGGCCGGCTTCCTGTACCGCGGCAACCACAGCGAACGGAACGATCGTGTCGATCGCGCGTTGTCGATCTTCCCCGAGCTCGAGATGCGGCTGCACGACACCGCCGGCTCGTTGTCCGGCGGTCAACAGCAGATGCTCGGTCTCGCCATGGCGCTGATGCACGACCCCGAGATTCTGTTGATCGACGAGCTGTCCCTCGGCCTCGCGCCGGTGATGGTGGAGTCGCTCCTCACCGTCGTCGACCGGCTCAAGCAGCAGGGGCAGACGATGATCATCGTCGAGCAGTCCCTCAATGTCGCGCTCGAGATCGCCGAGCGGGCCGTGTTCATGGAGAAGGGCCGGATTCGCTTCGAGGGACCGTCGGCCGAGCTGCTCGAGCGCGACGACCTCGTGCGGGCCGTGTTCCT
>DATMUX010000268.1:0-8670 GCA_035563695.1 Acidimicrobiia bacterium | reverse complement strand
GTTCTCGCATTCACCACGATGGAGATTGCCCAAGGCGCCGAAACTGCGGTGCTGGCCGGGCTCGGCGAGATCCCCGAAGTACTGGAGGTGCACAAGATCACCGGGCCGCTGAGCCTTGGAATGTCGCACCGTAACGTCTGAGGGCTCTCGTTGAACGGTACTCCCAGGCACTGGATTAGACCGGTCAGATAAGCATGCGAGGCGGGCGAGATAAGCCAATGGCCGTGCCGTCTTCTAGGACCCTGGTTTGAAAGTCCTCGCATCACCTCCACCTTGGGCTCGGTCCCAGGTGAGGCGGTGGACTTCAGCAAACCCATCCCGTTGCGTTGAGACTGTCGGAGGCGTGCTCGGGCTGGTTCTGGCGATTTGTCAGCGGATTGAGGCGATGCCGAGTGCGGCGATGCACAGTGTGATGAGCACGATGGTGACGAGGTAGGACCCGGCGGCTGTTCTGGTCGCGCGGTAGGGGCCCATGAGGCTGCGGTCGCGGGACAGGCCGTACATGAAGGCGAGGATGGGTAGGAGCAGGATGGCGTTCAGGACCTGGGTGAGGACGAGGACGGGTATGAGGGGGATGCCGGGGATGAGGACGAGGCCGGCGCCGATGGCGGTGATGAGCACGAAGGTCGCGTAGAAAAGGGGTGCGTCGCGTATGGGGTCGTCAAGGGCGGCCGGTCGTCCCGTGAGGTCGGCGACGGCGTAGCTCGTGGACAGCGGCAAGATCGAGGCGGCGAGCATGGCGGCACCGACGAGACCGATGGCGAACAGTTTGGCGGCGAGGTGGCCCGCGAGCGGTTCGAGTGCTTGTGCGGCTTGAGCTGCGTCGTTGATGTGGATTCCGAGGGGATGCAGGGTTGCGGCGCAGGCGACGACAACGAAGAACCCGATGACGCCGGTGAGGATCGCGCCGGTCACGACGTCGATGCGTAGGTAGGGCAGGTCCTTGGTGGTGAGTTGCTTGTCGACCGCGTAAGACTGGATGAACGCCAGTCCCCAGGGTGCAAGTGTGGTGCCGAGTGTGGCGGTGGCGATGACGATCGCGTCGCGGGTTACGGGCATGGACGGTACGACCGATCCGCGTGCTGCGGCGAGCCAGTCAGGGTGGGCGAGGACACCGGCGATGATGTAGGCGGCGAACCCGGCCGAGAGCACGAGAAAGATGCGTTGGACGCCTTTGAACTGGCCGTGCAGCACGAGCACGCAGACGACGACGGCGGCGACGGGAACGGCGACGTAGCGGCTGATCCCAAACAGTTCGGCGGCCGCGGCGGTACCCGCGAACTCGGCGGTGGTGGTGCCCGCGTTGGCGAGCACGAGCGCGACGATCGCGACGCCGGCGGAGCGGGCGCCGTAACGCTGACGGACAAGCCCGATGATTCCTTGCCCCGTGACGACGCCGATGCGGGCTCCGAGGTCTTGGAACAGCACCAGCGCAACGGTGGAGACCACCAGAACCCAGAGCAGTTGGTAGCCGAAGCGTGCGCCGAGCACCGAGTAGGTGGTGATGCCGGCGGGATCGTCGTCGGACAGCCCCGCGATCAATCCTGGTCCCATCACAGCAAGGAGCGTCAGGAGCTGCATACGCCGCACCGCCCGAACTTCGGCGGACCGGGCGTTCGGTTCTGTCGTGACCTGCGCCGTTGGCGTGTCGGAAGCCTTCCTCACTGCCATGGCCAGCGTCGGTCCCGGTCTTCGACGATTGTGTCGAGGATGTCGTCGGCCAGGATCCGCCCGAGCGGCTGCCCGTCATCGTCAACGACGAGGAGCGACGACCGGCGGTTGCCGATCAACTTGCGGATGACTTGGTCCAAGGGCGCGTGCGGAGGCACCGTCGACGGCCACGGCGGCCCGATGAGTTCTCGCACGGGAACACTCTCGGCGGCGACGAGCAGATCGAGCAGTGGGACGTCGCCGAGGAGACGGCCGTGATCGTCGAGAACGACAACGGCATCGATGTCGCTCGCGTGGGTGCGGGCGTCGCGCAGCGCGGCCCGAGCGTCAGCGACCACATCCGAAGCGTGTAGCCGAACCAGCCGCGTGGTCATCACACCGCCCGCCTCACGCTTGGAATACTCGAGAAGACCGATCAACTCGGCGGCGGGTTCGGACGCCAACACGCGCAGGATCTCGGCGCGGTCGTCTGCATCCAGGTTCCGAAGCGCCTCGACCGCCTCATCGGGTTCCATCCGCGCCACGAGATCGGCCGCCTCGACTCGCGGCGCGTCCCGCAACAAGTCGCTGACCTGGCGCGGGCCCATTTCCTCCAAGACATCCGCGCTCGTCTCCGGCGGCAACGCCGTCAGCAATTGGTGGCGTTCGGCGCGACCGAGATCGCTGAGCAGTTCGGCCAGTTCCCCCGGTCGTAGCTCGCGCAGTCGAGCGTGCGACGAGCGCAGCCGAACCGGGGCGTCCGGCGGCGAGAACGATGCGATGTCCGCCCAATCGATCACCCGCCCCGGCATGACTCTTCGTCGCCAACGCGCCGGACCGAGACGACGGAAGAACGTCCGGACGCCGACGTCCACGCCCACCAGGCGGTACCCACCGGACACTGACGTCAGATACAAATCGGCCGCACGCACCACACGAGCGCCGTCGACGTCGACCAACTGATGGTCCACGATGTCCTGTCGAAGCAGCACTTCCCCCGGACGACGGACGACGTCGTGCAGATCCACCTGCGCGGACGCGAGCACCACCAACGTAGACGCAAGCTCGCGCACCTGCTCAGCGTGCACGAACACGCGTCGCTGGCCCACCCGCACCACCAACCCCGACACCGGCGGATACACGCCGGCGCCCCAACGCGCAACAACATCCAAGACACGACCCACCGTGGATCCATCCGGATTCCGGGCCGGAACACCCTCGAGGCCCACGACCGACACCAAGCGCTCCAATGCGCTCACGTCGCGGACCGGCGACCCTCGCGCCCGGCGATCCCGCGCCAGACGCCGCCCTGCTCGGGAGGACCTCTTCGACACCCTCGCCGCCTCCGCCTATTCGAGAACGCGCGGACCTTGCCACACGATGAACGACAACAGCGACCGGGACTACGGACTTTCGTCCCACACGCCTCCGCACCTCGTTGCGGACGCGGCGACATCGCTCAGCCCGAGTCGTCAGTCCCGTCGCTCAGCAAACGGCAAATGAGCGCCCATTCGATCGACGGTTGGGGTCTGCGACCGTTCGGGTTAGCGTGCCCGACAGGTGGGGTTCGGCTGGGACGCCTTGCAGCGATCACAGCCCGGCCGAACCCCCCGTCTCGACGATGCGCCGTGAGCGGTGACCAACCCCGCGCATGTTGCCGATTGTTCACCCCGACGTCGCCTCAACAACACCGTTGACACACCTGGCTCGTCGATCGTCGCCATGTGATCGCTGCATTGCTCGAAGTTCTCTCGGCGTTCATGGAGCTGCGCGCCGAAGTCCGCCGCATTCGCGCCTGACCGGCCCCGGCTGAACACGCGGCGTGCTCGCCGCGGGTGCTACGACGACCGGTCAGCGCTGATGTCGGTAACGGATAAGGAATATCCCCGCAGCTACGGCGCCCGCCGCGGGGAGATCGATCGCGCCGACGACCAACACAGCGCCCAACGAGACCCACAACGCGCCATCGATGACGGGCTCGGGAACGTGCGCATGCACGAGTGGGACAACGTAATCGGTCGACGAAGGCGCGACGCGAGGCTCGAGCAATGCATGCTCGTCGTCGAGGTGGACCGCAGTCGATGGCGGGCTCTCGGCCGGCGGCCTCGCGTCCGCGTGCTCGCCGCTGACTTCTTCAGTGGTGCCGGACGTACGGGTGGCGGTCATAAGACCTCCTCGGGACGGCGGTACGCTTGCAGTGTGGCCGAAGCGAGCGCGGCTCGCCAAGGGCCAATGGCACACGCATCGCGAAGCGTGGCAGCCAGGCTGCAGTTGTACCGACGGGACGTTCGACCACTCCCCGCGTTGACGCCGGAGGGACACGTTGGGTGAGCGGCGAGAGCAGTTCGGCTCTGCTGCACGTGCCGGCGGCCGGCAGAATCAGGCAAGTCACGCGCGTCGGGGGCGATCTCCTACTCGGGATGCTACGGAGGGTGGTGCTGTGCACGAGCGCAGCGAGCATGAACAGCTGGAAGCCGTCGTGCGCGACCTCGAGGCCGAGCTTGTCCCTCTCGGTGTAGGAGTAGCCACGATCAGGGTCGAAATGCAGCGAGAGTTTGATCGATTCCGCCATGCGCGGGTGCGCAAGTACGTGCCGACACTCGTACACCGCGAGGTCCGCAACCGACTACGCGGCGCTGGCTGAAGCCGGGCATCGAGGTCATACTTGGCGACCAACCACGGCCGTCACCCCGCCGCACGCCTCGACTCGGCCTCTCGGGGTTACCGACCGAGCGCTCTCCCCACTACTGGTGTGGCGCAGGCCGTGTGCGTGGCTCGGACCGCCGACAACGACACGATCCGCCCTGTCGACTACACAAGCATCGGCTTGGTCGACCGCACCCACGAAAACTCTCCGCCCGCGCAGGCCATCGGCGATGGCGATCACTGTCACGTAACAACGCGACTGTGTCCTCATTCTCGCGACGCTAACGACGCCCCGTGCCCGAACGGGCGCACGCCGAGCCCTGTCGAGCTACGAGGTTCGCTCCTAGGGACGTGTCCCACCGAGGCGCAGGTCGGGGAACCGACGTTCGGTCCCACGTCATCGTCGTGTCCAGCAAGTCCGAAGCCGAGGACCTTGTTCGCGCCCTGCGAACGTCTACGTGTTGGCGTACATCGACCCGTAGATCACCGCGGCTCGGAGGTCACACCTGCCTGGTTGCTCGATACCACGAGCGGGAGGAGCGGGAGTCGAACCTGCGACGACCACCCACGTCGTATCTGGAGCATCTTGCATCAGTCGCCCCCCGGCCGACCGTCCTCTCCCAGAGGCTCGCACGCGGAACCGGGTTCGGCAACTCTTCGAGCCGGCGATGATCCCACCCCGACCCGGGCTGCCCCCGTCGGGACAAGCACCTGGGCCTCTGAGGACCCGACACCAACCTGCGCGCCCTGCGGGGACCACCGTGATTGCGGGTGAGCGGTCGGACCGCAGGGCATGGAGCACGTCAACACTCGTCGTGTTCATTCGACGGACATCGGCTGGCGATGTCGGCGGCGTATCTTCGAGCACGTGAGCGCCGTGCCGATCGACTTCGAACGCCAGCTGACGTTCGAGGGATGCTTCAACTTCCGTGACGTTGGCGGATACGCGACCGTCCAGGGTCGCCAGATTCGCGCTCGGCGCCTGTACCGGGCGGATGGTCCGCACGCGCTCACCGAACGAGATACGACGGTCCTGCGGGCGTTGGAACTGCGCACGGTGATCGACTTGCGCACCCCGAACGAGATCGCCGAGCGAGGCCGCTATATCAGCCACCTGGCCGACGCAATCGCCTACGAACTGCCGATGATCGACGTGCTCCCCGACACCGAGGAACTACCGCGCTGGTCCGATCCGGCGGTCGTCGCGCAGCGTTACGCCGAGATGCTCGACGGAGCCCACGATGCCATCGCCGAGACGCTCGCGATCTTGACCGATCCGGGCGCCTATCCCGCAATGTTCCATTGCAGCGCGGGTAAGGACCGGACCGGAATCGTCGCCGCCATCGTCCTCGGTATCCTCGGCGTGGCGGACGAGACAATCGTCGCCGACTACACACTGAGCGAGCCCGCGATGGTGCGTCTCGTGGACTACTTCAAACGAGCGCATCCCGACGCTCGCCTCCAGCTGACCCAGCTCACCCCCGCAATCGTCGCAGCACAGGCCGACACGATGCGCCTATTCCTCGGCACGGTTCGCGCGCGATACGGCACCTTCGACGACCTCGCCGAACGACTCGGTGTCGGGTCTGCTCCGCGGTTCCTCCGCGCCGAACTCCTCCTCTAACGAACCACACGCCGGGAAATCGACAGCCGCGTTGCGGGGGTACATCGCCGGGGAGCTCCGAGAGCGAGAGTACCTGCTGATGGCAGAGGAAGGCCGCGCGATCGCGTTTCGAAGAATTCGCCTGGATGCGTACGATCGTTCGCGTGCGGAACCCATACCGTCGTCATCCATGCCCAGGTATCGCTATCGACAACGGGACGAGCCCGAGTATCAGGAAGTCACCGCCGAGTCCATCGCGTATGACGACCGGATCGGGATCGTGATGATCATGGGGCCGCCCGAGGCGCGACGGATCATCGACCCGGTATCGCTCGAGATCGAGGCCGACGACGGGGTCTGGCGACCTCTCGGCGACGCTTACCAATCAGTCGTTGGGGTGCAAGACGATGCCGTCGTGGGCGTCGCATGGGACCTGTACGAAGACCTCGTACCCGTCAACGAAGGAAGCTTCCGCAGTTGGCAAATACCCACCGGATCCGTGACGGTGCAGTTCGAACCTTCGGGCGCAGCATCGTGGGTGCAACACGGGACTGCGGAACGGATACGAGCCTTGCGGTACCGAACGGTCGAAGGACTGAAAGTGGCCGTACGCGCCGACAACCTCGACGATCCGCTGCCCAGTCCCGATCTCGGCAGCGCAACTACGGGTCCCGGACATCCGTTGCCGACGTGGGCCAAGAACACCGAGGTCCGCTGGTTCGTGCCATGGTGGCACTCGCACCAACACTGACCGGGTCTGCAACAAGCGTCGACCAACCCCGCTCGCGTACATCACGTTCGCAAGGAGACTTCCGCCACGACGCGCAACCCGGAGGTTGCCCGGCCGTTCACGTAATCGCAGCCTCGCGGAGACCGATCCCCCGCGAACGGAAGCTTCGGCTTCCGCGACGGACGGGCGTGCACGACAGGGTGCGTCGCGTTTTCGATGCGATGACTGGGGAGAGCGGGAGCTTGCGCGGAGGGCAACCAACGAGCGCGAGGACCCGTCAGCGCTGTGGATCGATAGTCTTTCGGGTGCACGATGGTTGGGAATCCGGTCCACAGCTGGGATGCGCGCACGGGGTCGACCGACAAGACTTCTACGAACGACCCCGTCGACGACGATCCGAGCCCATCTCGCAGGGTCGCTCGCGTGTCGGTTCGTGAGTTCCGCCAAGGCTGGTGTCGGGATCCTTTCGGTCGTTTCGAGTTCAGGTACTTCTCCAACAACGAACCCACGGCGCTCGTCCGCTCCCATGGACTCGAAAGCCGCGACGACCCGCACGCAGACGAAGCCGCGATCGTCACGGCGATCGGCGATGACGAGGAGGCGGTTCCCGCACCGACTCGGCCGGTTCTGCATCCGGTCCTGTACCCGGCGCGGTCACATCGGATTCTTGCACTGGTGCTGATCGCGTTGGCAGTCATCGTGCCGGTCACCGCGTGCGTAACGCTGGCGACCACCGGTAGCGACCGGGTCTTCTTCGTGGCGGATTTCGCGGCGATCGCAGCTGCCTTGACCATACTCACGCAAAATTCCATCCGAGGGTGGGCGACAACGCGTGGCGGCACGCGCGGGCCCGCGCGCTTCGACACCGAAACCGATCACACTCCATCGTCGGACGTTCAGCGCTCGTAGCGCTCGCGTACATGAACAAGGCGGCTCTCGCAACAACGGCTACTGGTGTTGTCGTACTCGCACTCGGTGTCCTTTGGGTGCTGCAGGGCGCGGACCTCATTCACGTGCGCCCAGTGTTGTGCGTCTCCGCCTGCAAGGCGATCACGGGAGGATCGGCCGCATGGTTCGTTATCGGAATAGTCAGCACCCTCATCGGAGCTGCAATGATTGTCGCCGGCACCCGACGCCTCCATCGCGGATGACAGGCGATGACGGCTCAAGACAACCACGTTCGTGCCCGCGATGAATCGCGCCGCCCAATCGCCGCGTCGCGGCAAAGCGACTCGGCAACCCAAGAGCTCGACCCTTGGTTGCGCCACACTCGCGACGTGGCTACGTGAGGGTCCCGCGTCGGCATGACGAACGATTCTGTGCTGGAGCCGTGCGCTCGGTGCCCACCAAAGTCGCTTCCAGGGTTGGCCCCGCGGCTTCGACGCGCCGTTCAGCGCGGCTCGATGCCGACGGGGCCGACCGTTGGAGATGTTCTAGTTCTGGCTGTTGCTGTTGTCGGTGAACAGGTTCATGAACTGGTTGCCATTTGTGATGGTGCAGGTGTTGGCGAGGCAGCCAAGGTGCCACATCTGTTCGATGGCGTACAGGGTGTTGTAGTGGTCGAGCAAGGTGTTGTTGACGACGGGTCCGTTGTCTTGCGATGAGACGACGATGAGCGGGGCGGTTCCACCACCGAGCACGACGCCGTTTTGTCCGGTCGGGCTGCCCGGCCCGCCCGTAGTGTCGGTCGAGTAGTCGTTCTCGTCCCAGGCGATGAGGATCTCGGAGTTGCTGTTCTGCCAGGTCGCCGACTGTTCGATCTGCCTGATGGTCTGGTGAAGCCATTGATCGCCGAGTTGGATCGCGCCGTGGTCAAGTCCGCTGTCGGGGAAGCCGCACCCCGGCAGTCCGATCAGGGCCGCGGTCGATGCTGAGATGCCGTGCATGTCGTGGCATTGGTTCGGGGAAATGAACGAGAACCGGGGCACATGCCCGGTCGTGAGGTCGTTCGCGAAGTTCGACTCGAACGGGACGATCTTGTTCAGCCGCGGGCTGCCGGGATAGTTGATGTCGGAGAAGTACATGAACGGGTTGTGCTTTT
>DATMUX010000267.1:0-3555 GCA_035563695.1 Acidimicrobiia bacterium | reverse complement strand
AACAAGCCGATTACCGGACTCGTCGCGTTCGGGAACGGCTACTTGATGGTCGGCACCGACGGTGGCGTCTTCGACTTCTCGAACAAGCCCTTTCTCGGCAGCCTGAGCGGGCGGAATCTCCCGGCGCCGATCGTTGCCATAGCTGCCTTCGCGTTCCAGACGATCGTCCCGGCCCCCCCGATCACGACGACATCGACGACGGTGGCACCGTCGACGGTGTCGTCGTCGTCGAGTTCGTCGTCGAGCACGGTGTCGTCGTCGACGTCGAGCACGGTGCCGTCGGGTGGTGGGTCGTTGACGGTGGTGGATGGGCAGTGTGGTGCGGGGCAGGTTGCGGTGGCGCAGCCGTATTCGTGTGCGATGGTGTTTCAGGATTCGGGGTTGAATGTTGATCCGTTCACGGGTGTGGGGTTCGGGGATCCGCGGCCGGGTCTGTTGTCGGGGTTCTCTGCGGGCAGTTTGACGAATGTGACGGCGATGTCGGGGCCGTGTGCGGTCGCGAACACGTCGCAGAATTGTGGGTTCAAGACGCATTACACGACTGCGGATAACGGTAAGACGTTCTTCTTCCGTAACTGTTTGATCAACGGGCCGACCGGGGGACCGACGGTGCAGGTGGATACGGCGTCGACGGTGAGGTTGTATTTCACGAACTGTCAGGTCAACGTGAACGCCGTGTACGCGAATGGTGCGAGCTTGGCGGGCTACGGCACGATCGGGAACGGCGGAAGTCTGCATTTCATCCATGATCTGTTCACTCCGGGTCCGAACTTGTGCGCGACTTCGGCGTCCGCGGATGGTTGCCATACGTATGGGGTGATGTTCGAGCCGTCGGGGAGTACCGACAATCAGGTGTTGTACTCGGAGTTCAACGGCCTCTCCGACAACATCCGTGCCGACGCGCCGGTCGATGTGGAGTGGAACTACCTGCACGACAACTACTGCTTCCCGCCGAGCTGTCAGCACTCGGATGCGATCGAGAGTTACTACGGCGGGGCGAACTCGGTGCAGCATCCGGTCAAGATCGCGAACAACTATTTCAGCGGTCTGGGGTGGGACTCCAGCGCCGGGTTGAACCTCACCGACGACTTCGGCGCGAACGGCAACGTGATCTTCACGCAGAACAAGATCCTGCCTCCGGCCGCGCAAGGCCCGGACCGGGGCTGGATACTCGTCATCCCTCAGACCTGCACGACCGGTGAATCCGTGTGGACGAACCTGACGTGCACGCCCCGCAGCGACATCACCAACGTCGCGATCACCAACAACGTGTTGTTCCAAGAGCCGGGGGCGAACACGCCGCTTCCCTACGACTCGGGCGTCAGTCCCGCATGGAAGTACTCGCTGATGACCCGCTTCCCGAATGGCAGCGCGTTGCCGACCGTGTGCGATCCCGCCGTGCGCGGCGGCGTGAACTGGGGTCCGGCCGGCACCAACACCTGCATCACCTCCGTGACCGGCAACCGCTGGATCACCACCACCGGCACCATCAACACCTGGCCATCCCCAACCTGGCCCTGAACCAGATGCCGCCACGGCGCTCGAACGCGTCGAGGTTCATGGCGGCATCGGCGTTCCGTACTGCAGGAGCAGCCGAGGTGATCAGCGATGGAATCGCGATCACCATGCGGAATGGCTTTCCGATCCGCCGAACGTATGTCCATTTGAGCTGTCCGCGTTGCCTCGTGCGGACGACGTACGGCTGGTTCGGTGAGATGCCGCGAGGTTCGGTACCCTGTGACGCACATGATCGACCGGCTTCGCAACCTCGCGCCGGGAACACGCGTCGACGCAGACATCTGCATCATTGGCGGAGGTGCAGCCGGCATTTCGATCGCGCACTTGCTCGCAAACACGGGCAAGAAGATCGTGGTGCTGAGCGGTGGCGCCAAGCGTGAACGCGCGAGTGATCGCGATCTCTACCGCGGAGTTGTCGTGCCCGGGACCAATCACGAGCCTCTGGAGGAGGCTCGACGGCGCGTCTGGGGTGGCAGCACGGTCGTGTGGGGTGGTCGGTGTATCCCGTTCGAGCCGATTGACTTCGAGGCCCGGTCGTGGGTGCCAGGATCCGGTTGGCCGTTTTCTTACGACGAGCTCCTTCCCTACTACCGACGTGCGAACGATCTGTGCGAGGCGGGAGAGTACGCATACGAGGCCGGTGATGTCTTCGGGGCCGGGGCTGCCGAGATGCTCCGCGGCTTCGATACCGGCGACATGACCTCTTCATCGCTCGAGCGCTGGAGCCCGCCGACAAATTTCGCGCGGCGGTACGGACCTGCGCTCGGAGCGCGTCCGAACATCGTGGTTGCGCTGGACGCACACGCGCTCGGCATCCGAGTCTCCGGCGACGGCGGGCAGGTAGATCGCATCGCGGCGACTACGAGCGCGAACTCTCGCTTCAACGTCGTCGCGAAGGATTACGTTCTTGCGTGCGGGGGTCTCGAAAACCCGCGATTACTACTCGCGTCGAACGACGTCGCGCCGGCAGGTGTCGGTAATCGCTTCGACAACGTCGGGCGTTACTACATGTCGCACATCGCGGGTGTGCTCGGCTCGGTGCGGCTGAGCGATCCGGGCTCGTTGCTGGCATACGGTTTCGAGACGGATGACGAGGGCGTTTATTGCCGCCGCCGGTTCCGCCTGACGGCGTCGGCACAGGAGCGGCTCGAGATCGGCAACGGCGTCGCATTCTTCTTTCGCCCGAACATCGCGAGCGCGGTACATCGCAATGCGCTCTTCTCAGCGGCCTACCTCGGCAAGACGTACATGGCCGCCTTGCGAGGCCGATCGCCGGCAGAGAGCCTTCGGGCGCTACGCGACAGCAAGGCGGCGCGCCGGGAGCACTGGCGTGTCGTCGTGAAGGATGCGCCCGGGATAGTGCCGGAGTCGGTGCGACTCTTCCGCCAGCGTATCCTCGCGAAGCGCAGGTTGCCCATGTTCCTCGGTGACCCGGCGGAACAGCTTCCGCTCTTCTACCAGACCGAGCACATCCCGAATCGAGAGAGCCAAGTCCGACTGTGTGGGGAACGTGACAGGTTCGGCATGCCGCGACTCGAGGTGGGCGTCAGGTTCACAACGCTCGACTTCAAGACCGTGCTCGAGTTCCATCGCGTCCTTGCCGCCCGCCTTCAGGAGCGCTCCCTTGGTGAGTTTGTCTATGACATGAGTGACCCGCTCGAACATCTCGAACGGCAGACTTCGCTATTCAACTCGAACGCGCATCACATCGGCACGACCCGCATCTCTGAACGGGCCGAGGACGGTGTCGTCGACCGCGACTGCAAGGTTCACGGCGTCGCCAATCTCTTCGTCGCCGGAAGCTCCGTCTTCCCAACGAGCGGCCACGCGAATCCAACACTCACGCTCGTCGCTCTCGCGGCGCGTCTTGCGGATTTTCTGCGTTACCGCTGACTCTCACGACGGCGAGGCGTGATATCCAGCATGGTGCGAACCCACGGTCAGGTGTGATCATGGAATACCGTTCACTTGGTCAACTGCAGGTGTCCGTACTGGGGCTCGGGACGAGTCGGCTTGCGTCTCTAGGGGCCCGGGTCT
>DATMUX010000266.1:0-10098 GCA_035563695.1 Acidimicrobiia bacterium | reverse complement strand
CGAGGTGGGTGAAGAGGGCCAGCAGAAGCTCCTCGAGGCCAAGGTGCTGTTGCTCGGCGCGGGCGGCCTGGGCTCACCCGCGGCGCTCTACCTCGCGGCCGCGGGCGTCGGCACCCTCGGCGTGGTCGACATGGACGTCGTCGACACGTCGAACCTGCAACGTCAGATCCTGCACAACATCGAGCGCGTCGGCGAGCGCAAGGTCGACTCCGCGAAGAAGACGCTCACCGCGCTCAATCCCGACGTGAACGTCGTCACCTACGACGTGCGCTTCGGTGCCGACAACATCCTCGACATCCTCGACGGCTACGACGTCGTGCTCGACGGCACCGACAACTTCCCGACGCGCTACCTCCTCAACGACGCGTCGCTGATGAAGCGGATCCCCGTCGTGCACGGCTCGATCTTCCGTTTCGAGGGCCAGGTCACGGTGTTCGACCCGTACAACGGCCCGTGCTACCGCTGCCTGCTGCCCGAGCCGCCGCCCCCGGAGCTCGCGCCGTCGTGCGCGGAAGCGGGCGTGCTCGGCGTGCTGCCCGGCATCGTCGGCTCGATCCAGGCGCTCGAGACGATCAAGCTGATCCTCGGTCTCGGCGACCCGTTGCGCGGCCGCCTGCTCGCGTACGACGCGCTCGAGCAGAGCTTCCGCACGTTCAAGGTGCGGCGCGACCCGACGTGTCCGGCCTGCGGCGAGAACGCGCAGCTCGTGATCGCCGAGTACGACGACCTGTGCCTGCCGCACGCCGTTCTCGCCGACGGCAGCACGACCGGGCACTGAGCCGCCGCGCCGAACATCGCTACGGCGCGGTCGACGGCGCCGTGGACGGGACGCCGGCTTCCACTCGCACCGTGCCGTTCATCAACGTGTGGATCGTGCACGTGTACGGGAACGTGCCGACCTTGCGGAACGTGAACGAATAGCTCGCGCCGGGGCCGAACTGCGGCGCGTCGACGCCGAAGTCGCCGCCGAAGTCGAGCGCGTCGGCGGCCTTCTTCACGTTGTGCGCCTGGACGTCCTGGTTCCGCCACGTCACGGTCGTGCCGGGGCTGACGATGACGTCGGGCGGCGTGAATTGACTGCCCGCCGCGATGATCGAGACCTGCCGGGCGCCGCGCTCGTCGACCGGCTGCGGCGGCGGGGTCGCCTTCTTGTGCGAGCTGCACGACGAGACGCCGAGCAGCGAGACCGCGACGAGGAGCACCGTCGCGAGCGTGCGCGTCATCGACGCGGCTTGCGGAACGCCGACGCGAGCTCCACGAGCGTGCGGACGCCGAAGCCGGTGCCTCCCTTCGACACGTCGGCGTCGTCGGCCGAGGCCCGCGCCGTACCCGCGATATCGAGGTGCGCCCAGGGCACCCCGTCGGTGAACTCCGCGAGGAACAAGCCCGCGGTCAGCGTGCCCGCGCCCGAGCCCGACGAGATGTTCCGGAGGTCGGCCACCTCGGAATCGAGGTTCTTGCGATAGTCGGCGGGCAGCGGCAGGTGCCACACGCGCTCACCCGCGCGCTCGGACGCGGCCCGGACCTGGTCGATCCAGGCGTCGTCGGTACCCATGAGGCCCGCGATCTTGTCGCCGAGCGCGGCCGTGACCGCGCCGGTGAGGGTCGCGATGTCGACGATGGCGTCGGCCCCTTCCTCGCTCGCGAGCGTCAGCGCGTCGGCGAGGATCAGGCGCCCCTCGGCATCGGTGTTCAGCACCTCGACCGTCTTGCCGTTGCGGATCGTCAGCACGTCGCCCGGTCGGATCGCGGTACCGCTCGGCATGTTCTCGACGAGCGGCACGTAACCGACGACGCGCGTCCTCACCCCGAGGTCGGACAGCGTCGACATCGCGGCGATCACCGCGGCCGCGCCCGACATGTCGGTCTTCATCGCCTCCATGCCGCCCGCCGTCTTCAGCGACAACCCGCCGGAGTCGAACACGACGCCCTTGCCGACGAGCGCGAGCGTGGCGCGCGCCCCCTTCGGTGCGTACTCGAGGCGCAGGAACCGCGGCGGGCGCTGCGAGCCCTGGCCCACGCCGAGCACGCCGCCCATGCGCTCGGCTTCGAGCTGCTCACCCGCGAGCACCTTGACCTTCACGCCGGTCGTGCGCGCGAGCTTGCGCGCGGCCTCGGCGACGTCGGCCGGCGACTTCGCGGCGGCGGGCTCGTTGATGAGGTCGCGCGCCCACGCCACCGCGGCCGCGATCCGCGCGCCCCGGGCGAGACCGGCGCGCACCCGCGCGCTCGGCCGGCCCACGACGGCGACGCGCGCGAGCTGCGACGGTATCGCCTCCGACTTGTACCGCAGGAACTGGTACGCGCCGAGGCACACGCCCTCGGCCAGCGCCTGGGCCGCGGCGCCGCGGTCGACGTCGGGGGCGACCGCCTCGAGCACCGTCGTCGCGACGGTTGCGACCTTCGCCGCCCGCCGGGCGACGAGCGCGCCCGCGCGCCGCAGCTCCGCCGCGCCGAACGTGGCCTGGTCGCCCACGCCGAGGAGGAGTGCGGCCCGGGCGTCGAGCCGGCCGCCGGCGGGCACGGCGAGGACGTCGCCCCGCTTGCCGTTGAAATCGGTCTCCTCCATGAACTCGGCGAGCGTCCCGCCGATCGCGTCGTCGACACGATCGGCGCCCGGGCCGAGCCGGCGCTCCGCGAACACGGGTACGACCAGCAGATCGGGTTGCGGCTCGCGCGTCACCAGCTCGACGGTCGGTGTCATGGGACTCCTCAGGATCCGCGCACGGGACGGAACTCGCCTTCGAGCCACCGTGCGAGCGTGTAGACGAGGTCGGCGAGCCGGTTCAGGTAGGGAACGACGTGACTTCCGCCGTCGAGCCAGCCGGCGTGGGTCGCGGCGACGCTCGCCCGTTCGGCGCGGCGCACGACGGCGCGCGCGAAGTCGAGCGCGGCGGCGACGCGGTTCTGGCCCGGCAGCACGAACTCCTGCGGAGCCTCGAAGCGCGGCGTGATGTCGTCGATGATCGGCTCGAGGCGCGTCACCATCTCGGGGGTCACCAGCGAGACCTCCGGTCGCAACTTCGCGCGGTTCTCCGGAGCGGTCGCGAGCTCCGCGCCCACGACGAACAGCTCGCGCTGCAGTTGCACGAGCAGCTCGTGCAACTCCGAGTCGGGATCCACCTCGGCCCGGGCGAGGCCGAGCGCGCTCACCGCTTCGTCGACCACGCCGTAGGCCTCGGGCCCGGGCGCGTCCTTGGCCACCCGGCCGCCGAAGAGCAGGCCCGTCGTGCCGTCGTCACCCGTGCGCGTATAGACCTTCACCGGCCCGGCAGTCTACGGATCGGGGTGACGCCCCGATGCGCCTCGGGCATTTCAACTGACGCCCGGGGACGCACGCCGCCTAGCCTGGTGCGATGGCCGATCCCCGAGGGACCGCGGCACCCGTTTGCAGCGGTGCCTCACACCCCTTCCTCGACGCGCTCCGTGAGCGCGTGCTGGTGCTCGACGGCGCGTTCGGCACGTGGATGCAAGGCCACGATCTCGGCCCGGACGACTTCGGCGGAGAGCAGCTCGAGGGCTGCAACGAGCACCTGGTGCTCACCCGCCCCGATCTCGTCGCCCGGATGCACGACGAGTTCTTCGCGGTGGGTGTCGACGCGGTCGAGACCGCGACGTTCGGCGCCTTCCCGCTCGTGCTCTCCGAGTACGGGATCGCAGACCAGACCGTCGAGATCAACCGGCGGGCCGCGCAGATCGCGCGCGAGGTCGCGTCGGCGCACTCGACCGCGGGCCGCCCGCGCTTCGTGATCGGGTCGATCGGACCCGGCACACGCCTGCCGTCGCTCGGCCAGATCCGCTACGAGGACCTGCGCGACGGCTACGCCGCGCAGGTCGAGGGCCTCCTCGAAGGCGGGATCGACGTGCTGCTCGTCGAGACCGTATACGACCTGCTGCAGGCGAAGGCCGCGATCAACGGGGCGCGCGCGGCGATGCGGCGCGCGGGCCTGGCGGCGCCGCTCCCGCTCATGGTGCAGGTCACGATCGAGACCACGGGTCGCATGCTCGTCGGCACCGAGATCGGCGCCGCACTGACCGCGTTGGAGGCGCTGCAGCCCGACGTCATCGGCATGAACTGCGCGACCGGCCCCGCGGAGATGACCGAGCACCTTCGCTACCTGGCGCAGCACGCCCGCACGTTCCTGTCGGCGCTGCCGAACGCGGGGCTGCCGTCGGTCGTCGACGGCCACACGCACTACGACCTCACGCCCGCGGCCCTCGCCGAAGCCCACGACCGGGGCACGACGGAGTTCGGCCTGAACGTCGTCGGCGGTTGCTGCGGCACGACGCCCGAGCACCTGCGCGCCGTCGTCGAGCGCCTCGGGCCGGCACGCGCGCCCGTGACGCGTGCACCGGAGTTCGAGCCCGGCTGCTCGTCGATCTACTCCCACGTGCCGTTCCACCAGGAGCTCGCGTACCTCGCCGTCGGCGAGCGCACGAACGCGAACGGGTCGAAGAAGTTCCGCGAGGCGATGCTGGAGTCCGACTTCGACACGTGCGTCCAGATGGCGCGTGAGCAGGTGAAGGAGGGCGCGCACGTGCTCGACGTGTGCGTCGACTACGTCGGGCGCGACGGCACCGTCGACATGGACGAGATCGCGGGCCGCTTCGCGACGCAGGCGTCGCTCCCGCTCGTGTTCGACTCCACCGAGCCGCAGGTGCTCGAGGCCGGCCTGCAGCACCACGGCGGCAAGGCCGTCGTCAACTCCGCCAACCTGGAGGAAGGCGAGGCCGACGGCAAGCGCATGGACCGCGTGTTCCGGCTCGCGCGCGAGTACGGCGCCGCGGTCATCTGCCTGACGATCGACGAGGAGGGCCAGGCGCGCACGGCCGACTGGAAGTTGCGCGTCGCCCGCCGCCTCTACGACCTCGCGACGCAGAAGTACGGCCTCGAACCGACCGACCTGATCTTCGACACGCTGACGTTCCCCTTGTCGACCGGCGATGACGACCTCCGGCGCGACGCGATGGAGACGATCGAGGCGATCCGGCGCGTCAAGACCGAGCTGCCCGGCGCGTCGACGATCTTGGGGCTCTCGAACGTCTCGTTCGGGCTGAAACCCGCGGCGCGGCACGTGCTCAACAGCGTGTTCCTCAATGAATGCCGCGCGGCCGGCCTCGACGCGGCGATCGTGCACGCAGCGCGCATCATGCCCATGCATCGCATCGACGAGCGCCAGCGCGACGTCGCCCTCGACCTGATCTACGACCGGCGGCGCGACGACTACGACCCGCTCACCGAGTTCATGGCCCTGTTCGAAGGCGTCGACGCGGCGGCGATCGAGAAGGAGGACCGCTCGAGCTGGCCCGTCGGCGAGCGCCTCAAGCACCGCATCATCGACGGCGACCGCGACGGCCTCGAAGCCGACCTCGACGAGCAGCTCGCGTCCCTGCCGGCACTCGCGATCGTCAACGACGTCCTGCTCGACGGCATGAAGGTGGTCGGCGAGTTGTTCGGAAGCGGCCAGATGCAGTTGCCGTTCGTGCTCCAGTCGGCGGAGACGATGAAGTCGGCCGTGGCGTACCTCGAACCGCACATGGAGAAGGCCGGCGCGGGTGGCAAGGGAACGGTCGTGCTGGCGACGGTCAAGGGCGACGTCCACGACATCGGCAAGAACCTCGTCGACATCATCTTGACCAACAACGGCTACACGGTGCACAACCTCGGCATCAAGGTCTCGATCGGCGACATGATCGACAAGGCCAACGAGGTGAACGCCGACGCGATCGGCATGAGCGGGCTCCTCGTCAAGTCGACGCTGATCATGCGCGAGAACCTCGAGGAACTGAACGAACGCGGCCTGGCCGAGCGCGTTCCCGTGTTGCTCGGCGGTGCCGCGCTCACGCGCACCTACGTCGAGCGCGACCTGCGCGAGGTGTACGAGGGGCGGGTGTTCTACGGGAAGGACGCCTTCGAGGGCCTGCGCACGATGGACGCACTCGTGCCGGGCATGCGCGCGGGCACACTCGATCCGGCGTTCGGCCGCGAGCTCGGAGGCCGCAAGCTCCCGCCGCGGGCATCCGAGCGCCGGGCCGCCGAGACGGCCGACATCCCGGCCCGTTCCGATGTCGCGAGCGACGTGCCCGTCCTCACGCCGCCGTTCCTCGGGTCGCGCATCGCCAAGGGCGTTCCGCTCGACGAGATCGCGACGTACCTCAACGAGACCGCGCTGTTCCGCAACCAGTGGCAGTTCCGCCCGGAGTCGGGCGAGCCCGACGCCGACTTCAAGGCGCGCGTCCGAGGCGTCTTACGCGCGCAGCTCGATACCGCGAAGCAGGACGGCCTTCTCGTGCCCGCCGTCGCGTGGGGCTACTTCGCCGTGAACAGCGACGGGAACGACCTCGTCGTGTGGAAGGACGACACCCGCACGCAGGAATGGCTGCGGTTCGGCTTCCCGCGCCAGCGCAAAGCGCCGTTCCACTGCATCTCCGACTTCTTCCGCAGTGTCGAATCGAACGAGGTCGACTACGCCGCCTTCCACATCGTGACGATGGGGCCGATCGCCAGCGCGCGCGAAAAGGAGCTGTTCGCCGCCAACAAGTATCAGGACTACCTGTTGCTGCACGGGCTGTCGGTCGAGATGGCCGAGGCGCTCGCCGAGCTCTGGCACCACCGCATCCGGGAGGAGTGGGGCTACGCGCACGAGGACGGGCCGACGCTGGCGGGCCTGTTCAAGCAGCAGTACCGCGGTTCCCGGTACTCGTGGGGCTACCCCGCATGCCCCGAGCTCGACGACCAGGTCAAGGTCGCCGAGTTGCTCGAAATCGAGCGCATCGGCGTGACCGTCACGGAGGAATGCCACCTCGTGCCCGAGCAGTCGACCTCGGCGATCATCGTGCCCCACCCCGAGGCGAAATACTTCGTCGTCTGAAGCCGAGCACCCTCCCAACTGTTGGGAGCGTGGTGGGCCGTATACGCCCATGATCCTCCCCACAGTTGGGAGCGTGATGGGCCGTATACGCCCATGATCCTCCCAACAGTTGGGAGCGTGATCGGAAGGGTTAGGGGCGCAGCACGGCGCGGGCGACGAGGTCGGTGCCGAACGCGGTGAGGATCGCGAGGTACAGCAGCCCTGTCGCGGCCATGACCGCCGAGTAGGAACGCTCGCGCAGCGCGGCCCACGTCAGCGCGACGAGCACGATCGTCGTCAGCGCGCACGCCACCCAGATCCACCCCAGCAGGCCCTGGTAGCCGTCGTCGACGACACCGTTGAGCACCTGCACCATGCCGAGCGGCCACAGGAACACGATCAGCTCGAGCGGCCACACGATCGCGGTCCAGTGCACGAGCTCTTTCACGGGATCCCGCCGCAGGCCCGGCTGCACGAGATACCAGTGCCCGAGCAGCATCGCGTCGGTCACGCTGCCGAGGAAGGCTGCGCCGACGAGCAGCCGCGTCGCCGCCAGCAGGTAGGGCCCGCCCGCGAACTGCGCCGCCGCGAGCAGCCCGACGACCCCGAAGACCGGCGCGATCAGGTCGAGGGCCGGCGGGAACTCGGGACCACGATCGTCGCCGGGAGCGTCGGCCTCGCGCCCCACCATCGCGGCGACCCGCGCGCGCCGGCGGGCCCGCAGTTCCTCGACCCCGCGTACGCCCGCGGCGCGCCGTTGCACCGACACGGCAAGCGCGCACGCGGCCGCCAAGGCCGTCGCGAGCGCGGCGGCTTCGGCGACGGCGCGCGCGAACGTCGTCTCCTGGGTCAGCCAGAGCGCGAACGCGCCGAGCGCCATGACACCGAACACGATGCGCACGAGCCAGCCGTATCCGAGGCTGACTTCACGCCGGCGAGTCGTCACCCACCCGAACAGGAGGCCACCGGTCGCCCACTGCAGCAGAAATGTGGCACCGTCGAGCTTCACGCGACGATCGCGATATCACGAGGCGCCTCGTTCAGACGCAACGGCCCATCGACCGTCGCGACGACGATGTCCTCGAGCCGCATCCCGAAACGCCCGGGGAAGTAGATGCCGGGCTCGACGCTGAACGCGTAGCCGGGCGCGAGGAGCTGTTCGTTCCCGGCGACCATGTACGGGTCCTCGTGCGCCTCGGTACCGATGCCGTGGCCGACGCGGTGGACGAAGTACTCACCCCAACCGGCCTCCGAGATCACCGACCGGGCCGCGGCGTCGACCGACTCGCACCGCGTCCCGACCGTCGCGGCCTGCACCCCGGCTTGCTGCGCCGCGGCGAGGACGGTGTACGCGTCGCGGACCTCGACCGGAGGATCGCCGACGTGGAACATCCGCGTGATGTCGGAGCAGTAGCCGTGCATCGTCCCGCCGAAGTCGCAGAGCACGATGTCGCCCGCGGCGATCGTGCGCTCGCCCGACGGTTCGTGATGAGGGCTGGCCGCGTGCTCACCCGCCGCGACGATCGCGAAGTTCGAGCGTTCGTGACCGGCGGCGAGCATGCGCTCGACCAGCTCGCGATGCACGTCGAGCTCGGTGCGACCCGAGAAGCGAACGTCGCGCATGTCGCGCGCGATGCCGTCGACCGCGTGCGCGGCCCGGGTCAACGCCGCAATCTCGGCCGCGTCCTTGACCATGCGCACCGGCGCCGTCACCCCGGAGGCCCGAATGAACGAGCACGACGCCAGGGCACGCTGCAGGTCGAGCACGAACCGGGCCCAGGTGTGATCACCGATCGCGACTCGACGCGCCGTCACGCCGACCAGCCGGGCGACGAGCGCGATCGGATCGTCGGTCTCGTCCCACGGCACCAGCGTGAACAGATCCGGACGCGGCTCCACGCGCGGCGCCTCGAGTCGCGGCACGACGAGCGACGCGTCGCCGGCGCGCGGCAGTACCAGCATCGTGAGCCGTTCGAGGGGCATCGCCTCGTACCCCGTGAGGTACGGAAGATCGGGCCCGACCGAGAGCAACAGCGTGTCGACATCGAGCGCGGCCATGTGCGACCGGACGCGCTCGATCCGGCCGGCGTACGTCACGCGTCGATCCCCGGAAGGTCGTCGATGCTGCGCGCGTTCTTGCTCGCCCAGTACTCGGCGATTCCGTCGTCGCCCTTCTTGGTGGCCCAGTCGATCAGACGGCCGCGATCCTCGACGAGATCCATCAGCGGCACCGCGTAGCCGCACGACGTCGTGACGCGCTCGATCTGGATCTCGATCACCGAACGCGCACCGGGCAGCGCCGGGAACTGCGGGGCGAGCGCGCCGAACTCGGGCGAGCCGAGCGGGTAGACGGAGCCGCGTCCGTAGACGCGCGAGATGCGGGGATTCCCCGAGAACGCGCAGGCCATCAACGTGATCCGGCCGTTCTGGCGCAGGTGTGCGATCGTCTCGACACCGCTGCCGGTGAGATCCAGGTATGCGATCCGCGTCGGGCTCAGGACGCGCAACGTGTCGTAGCCCTTCGGCGACAGATTGACGTGGCCGTCGCCGCCGCTGGGCGCGGTCGCTACGAAGAAGATCGGCTGCTCGCGCCACCACTGCGCGAGCTCGGGACTCAGGGACGCGAACCGCTCGGCCACAGCTCCATTGTGGCAGCGCCCTCGCGGGCGTGATAGCTGGAGCGCACCAGGGGCCCCGATTCGACGTGCGCGAAGCCCAGACCCCGTGCGAACTCACCGAGCGCGGCGAACTCGTCGGGGTGCCACCACCTCTCGACGGGGAGGTGACGGGACGACGGCCGCAGGTACTGCCCGATCGTGAGCAGATCGACGCCCACGGCGCGCAGGTCGGCGAGGGCGGCGCGCACGTCGGAGCCGGTCTCACCGAGACCGAGCATGATGCCCGACTTCGTGAGCAAACCCGCGTCCTTGGCCCACGCGAGCACCGCGAGCGACCGCGCGTATCCCGCCGACGGGCGGACCGCGCGCTGCAGGTGCGCGACGGTCTCGAGGTTGTGGTTCAAGACGTCGGGCCGCGCCGCGAAGATCGTCGCGAGCGCGGCGGCGTCGCCCTTGCAATCGGAGATCAGCAGCTCGACCGACGTGACGGGACTCGCCCGGCGGATCGCGTCGACGGTCTCGGCGAAGACGGATGCGCCGCCGTCGGGCAGGTCGTCGCGGGCGACACAGGTGATGACCGCGTGCGCGAGGTCGAGCGCCACGACGGCGTCAGCGACGCGTCGCGGCTC
>DATMUX010000265.1:0-6364 GCA_035563695.1 Acidimicrobiia bacterium | reverse complement strand
TGTCGACTTGACGAGATAGCCCTGGGCGCCCGCCGCGACCGCGTCGAGGAGATCGCGCTCTTGCTCCGACACCGTGAGCATCACGATGCACGTCTGCTCGCCGCATTCCTTGGCGACCTTCAGGCCGCCGCCGTTCGGCATGTTGAGGTCGCACACGACGAGCTCGGGCTTCTCGCGCCGTATCACGGCGATCGCCTCGTCGGCGTCCCCCGCCTCGCCGACGACGTGGAACCCCTCGCCGAGGTCGGCGCGCACGCCGCTGCGCCAGATGGAATGGTCGTCGGCGAGCACTACCCGCACGGCAGCCACAGCCGCACCTCCGTTCCGGCACCGGGGCGGCTGTCGATCTCGACCCGTCCGCCCGCCTCTTCTATTCGGCCACGGATCGACCGGGCCAACCCGATGCCGAGGCGGATCCGTCCCGTTTCGAAGCCGCGCCCGTCGTCGTGCACCGAGCACACGACGCCCCGGCCGTCGTCGTCGGGCTCGGCGAACACGGTGACGCGTTGCGCGTGCCCGTGCTTGCCCGCGTTCGTCAGCGCTTCACCGGCCGCGCCCGCAAGTGCTTCGACCCGCGCCGCGGTCAGCTCCGGCAAATCGGGCGCCAGCACCACATCGACGCGGCCCCCGAACGCGTCCTCGAAGCGAACGGCCGCGGCCCGCAATCGCGCGCCGAGATCGGTCGGGTTCGACGTGTCGCCGCCGAACAGGAACTCGCGCAGCTCGAGCTCCTGTTCGCGCGCCAGCTTCGCGAGCTGCGGATCGTCGGCGCGCCGCTCGATCACGGCGAGTGTCTGCAGCACGCCGTCGTGCAGCGTGCGCGCGACGCGCTCTCGAGCGCGCGCGGCCGCGACCTCGTCCTGGGCGCGGCGCAGCATCGCCGCCATGTAGCCCGCGATCGCGCCCGTCAACGTGTAGAGCAGCAATGTCGACGCGAGCGAGAACCAGTTGCCGCCGTCGTAGTCGGCGAAGGTCAGGCCGTTCGCGATCGGTGCGAAGAACCGCGGCAAGGCGACGATCACGCCGGCGAGTGCCCCGGCCGTCGCGCCGTAGAGCACGCCGGCCGTGATGATGCCGGCCATGGGCCACGCGAACCCGAGCGTGCGCACGCTCGCGAAAGCCTCGCTGCTGGTGTGCGCCGGCGCGTACGCGAACCCGCCGCCGAGGCCCAGCGCCATGCCGATGACCAGCTCGCACGCGACCGCCGGGAACCGCTCGAGCGTCCGGGGACTGCGTTCGAGGAACACCGTGGCCGCGATGGTCCACGCGAGCGCCGCACCGAGGAGCACCCACGCGACGAGCGGGTGCGCGAGCTGGTCCCGGTGCAGCACCGCGACGACGGCCATCCATACCCACGTTCCCCACCGGAACGCGACCATCGCCCGCAACATCAGGCGCTGCATCCGCCATACGGTAGACGGGCGGCGCGGCCCCGCATACGCTTCGCGCGCATGGGCGGGGCGGGATCCGTGTCCACCCCGGGTACGCTGCGGTTATGGCGGATCCGGCGCACTTCGCAGAACAGGCGATGCCGCTCATGTCCGCCCTCTACGCGGCCGCGCTGCGCATGACCCGCAACCCGAGCGACGCCGAGGACCTCGTGCAGGAGACGTACCTGCGCGCGTACCGCGGCTTCGAGGGCTTCCAGGAGGGCACGAACCTCAAGGCGTGGCTCTACAAGATCCTCACCAACACGTTCATCAACCAGTACCGCGCGAAGAAGCGCCGCCCCGAGCAGGTCGACCTCGACGACGTCGAGGACTTCTACATCTTCCGGCGCCTGCGCGGCCTCGAAGCCGCCGATGCCGCGCGCACCACCGAGGCCGAGGTGCTCGACGCGATCCCCGACTCCGAGGTGAAGGAGGCGCTCGAGGCCATCCCCGAGCAGTTCCGCATCGCGGTCATCCTCGCCGACGTCGAGGGCTTCTCGTACAAGGAGATCGCCGAGATCCTCGACGTGCCGATCGGCACGGTCATGAGCCGCATCCATCGCGGAAGACGAGCGCTCCAGAAACGGTTGTGGGACTACGCGGAACGCAACAATCTCCGGCCCCGCGTCGACTCGGCGACCGGAGGGTGAGGGACGCAGTGGACTGCGAGCAGGCGCACCTGCGGGTGTACGAGTACCTCGACGGGGAGCTGACCGTGTGGAAGCGCCGCGCGATCGCCCGTCACCTCGACGAGTGCCCGCCGTGCGCCGAAGGGTTCGTCTTCGAGGTCGAGCTGCGCCGGGTCGTGGTGTCGAAGTGCACCGAGGAGGTGCCGGCCGAGTTGAAGGCCCGGATCGCCCAGGTCCTGGGGATCACCGACGCCGGTGAGTGATGGGCGGCCGCTCCCGACCTTCTACGATGCACCGACCGCTGTCTGAGGAGGATCGGTGAGGTCGTCGACCATCAGCATGCTGATCGCCGGAGTGCTCGTGGGCTTGGGCGGGATCGCGATCGGCATCTACGTGCTCCTCAACCACACCGGCGGGAAGTTCTGGTTCTACTGGATCGCCCCGTTGCTCGCCCTGGGTGTCGGCTTCGTGATGCTCAACCTGGTCGTGCAGTACTTCGTGAAGGTCGGGCGGCTCGAGCTGAAGGGCCGCCCCCGCAAGTGAGCACGGACGCCGTGAGCGGCGTGCCGACCGCGCCGGCCGTCACTCCGGCGGCGGTACCCGATCCCGTCGATTGGGCGCTGGCGCGGCGCGTCGCGCACTTCGTGTCGGGCCGCGATCCGCTCGCCGACTCCTATCTCGCCGCCTCGCTGCAAGCCGACTTCGACGCGCTCACGGTGCGGGCGGAGGCGCTCGTCGCCGAGTACACGGGGTTGCGCGCGCCCGGCGCGGCGACCGCGCGGGTGCTCGACCGCAACCACTGGGTCGACTCCAACATCACGTCGATGCAGACGATGCTCGAGCCGCTGATGCAGCGCTTCGGGGCGCGTCTCGCGCGCAGCCCGTTCGCGCCGATCAGCCGGCGATTCGCGGCGACCGAGCTGGGTGCGCTGCTCGGGTATCTCTCGCAGCGGGTGCTCGGCCAGTACGACCTGCTCGTGCCGGGCAACGGGTCGGGAGACGACCTTGGCGACGCCGTCTACTACGTGGGCGGCAACATCTTGTCGCTCGAGAAGCGCTTCGCGTTCCGGCCGGGCGACTTCCGGTTGTGGATCGCGATCCACGAGGTGACGCATCGAGCGCAGTTCACCGGCGTGCCGTGGATGCGCGACTACTTCCTCGGGCTCGTGCGCCAGGCCCTCGATCTCGTCGACCCCGATCCGCGCTCGGTGATCCGCGCGGTGTCGAGCGCCGTCGAGGAGATGCGGTCGGGCCGCAACCCGCTCGACGAAGGCGGGCTGGTCGGGTTGTTCGCGTCGCCGGAGCAACGGGGCGTGCTGGGGCAGGTCCAGGCGCTGATGTCGCTGCTCGAAGGCCACGGCAACGTCGTGATGGACGATCTCGGCAAGGATCACGTCGCCGGGCAGGAGCGGATGTCGCGCGTCCTGCAGCAGCGGCGCGCGGCCGGTGGCTTGACCGGGCTGCTCCACAAGCTGCTCGGCATCGAGCAGAAGCTCCGCCAGTACGAGATCGGCGAGGGTTTCGTGCGCGGGGTCTACGCGCAGGCGGGACCGCGTGCCCTCGACCGTGTGTGGGACGCGCCGGCGAACCTGCCGACGGTCGCCGAGCTGGCCGCGCCCGCGCAGTGGCTCGCCCGCGTGGAGTCCGCGCGCGTGTGAACGGCCTCACGCTCGCGATCGACGGCCTTGCCGCCGGCACGCGAGTCGTCGTCGGCTGCAGCGGCGGCACCGACTCGTTGGCGTTGCTCGCGCTCGCGTGCAGCGCGGGATTCGCGGTCGACGCCGTGTACGTCGACCACCAACTGCGCGCCTCGACCGCGCACGACATCGCGGTGGTGCGCGCGGCCGCGGCGCGATTCGGCGCGCGGGCACACGTCGTCGCGGTGACGGTCGGTGCCGGCTCGAACCTCGAGGCGCGGGCGCGCCACGCGCGCTACGACGCGTTGGAACGCGTGCGCGCCGAAGTGGGCGCGGCCGCGATCCTCGTCGGTCACACCCGCGACGATCAGGCGGAGACCGTGCTGCTGAACCTGCTGCGCGGCAGCGGAACCGCGGGACTCGCGGGCATGGCGCCGCGCCGCGGCCACGTCTACCGGCCGCTGCTCGGCCTCCGCCGCCGCGACACGCGCGAGCTGTGTCGTCTGCTCGGGCTCGCACCCGTCCACGACCCGATGAACGACGATCTGCATCACCGCCGGGTCTGGTTGCGGCGCGAGATCGTCCCGCAGCTGGAACGCGGCGCCGAACGCGATCTCGTCGAGGTGCTCGCGCGGCAGGCCGACCTGGTGCGCGACGACGACCGCGTGCTCGACGCGCTCGCACGCGAGCACTCGGTCGACGATCTCGTGGCCGGGCGCCCGCTCGACGCGGCGGTCGCGCGGCGCGTCGTGCGCCAGTGGCTCGGATCGCCCCCGCCGGCCGCGGCGACCGTCGACGACGTGCTTGCCGTGGCGCGGGGCGAGCGCCGCGCCGCGCAGCTGCCGGGCGGCGACCGGGTGGAGCGGGCCGGTGGGCGGCTCGTGCGCTTCGCGCCCGAGCCCGCGGCGCCCGTCGAGGCCGTCGTGCCTGTCGAGCTGCGCCTGCCCGGCCGGGTGCGCTTCGGCGCGACGGCGATCGAAGCGTGGATCGAGCGGGGCGCGCCCGTCGCGTGGCCCGACGGCCGGTACGTCGCAGTCTGCGACGCCGACCGAATCGGCGACACCGTGGTCGTCCGGCCGCCGGCACCGGGGGAGCGGTTCCGGCCTCTCGGCCGCGGCGGGTCGAAGCCGATGCGCGACGCGCTGGCCGAGGCGGGGGTGCCGGCCGCGGCCCGGCTCACCGCGCCCGTCGTCGCGGCTGAAGGTCCGATCTGGGTCGTCGGTTACCGTATCGACCACCGCGTCCGGGTGACCTCGCGCACCCGGCGCTTCCTGTGGTTGAGCGCGGAGCCCATCTCATGAACGACCCGTACATCGGTCGGATCGTCGTCGACGAGCACGAGCTGCAACAGCGCATCCGCGATCTCGGCAAGGAGATCGCGGCCGACTACGACGAGCACCCGCCGTTGCTCGTCGGGATCCTCAAGGGCGCGTTCATGTTCATGGCCGACCTCGCGCGCGCGATCGATCTTCCGGTCGAGTTCGACTTCATGGCCGTGTCGTCGTACGGCTCGGCGACCCGGACGAGCGGCGTCGTGCGCATCATGAAGGACCTCGACCTCGACCTGACCGACCGTCACGTGCTGATCGTCGAGGACATCGTCGACTCCGGCCTCACGCTCGCGTACCTGCGCAAGAACCTGAAGGCACGCGGTCCGGCTTCGCTCGAGGTGTGTGCGCTGCTGGTCAAGGACGGATTGCAGAAGAACGATCCCGATCTGCGCTATGTCGGGTTCCACATCCCTCCGAAGTTCGTGATCGGCTACGGCCTCGACGTCGACGAGCGCTACCGCAATCTCCCGTTCGTCGCCGAGTACGACGGGCCGATGGAGCAGCGGATCCCATGATCGACGAGACCGACATCGAGATCGGCGATGGCATCGACGTCGAGCGCCTCGAGCGCGCCGTGCGCGAGATCCTCGTCGCGATCGGCGAAGATCCCGATCGCGACGGCCTGCAACGCACGCCCCGGCGCGTCGCCGAGATGTACGCGGAGATCTGTCGCGGGCTGCACGAGGATCCGTCGCGGCATCTCATCGTGACCTTCGAGGCCAATCACGACGAGATGGTGATGGTGCGCGACATCCCGCTGTACTCGATCTGCGAGCACCATCTCGCGCCGTTCCACGGACAGGCGCACGTCGCGTACATCCCGGGCGACGACGGCCGGATCACCGGGCTCTCGAAGCTCGCGCGACTCGTCGACGGCTTCGCCAAGCGTCCGCAGGTGCAGGAGCGGCTGACGACGCAGATCGCCGACGCGATCGTCGAGGTGCTGCAGCCGCGCGGGGCGTTCGTCATGATCGAGGCCGAGCACCTGTGCATGTCGATGCGAGGTGTGCGCAAGCCGGGGGCGCTCACCGTCACCTCGGCCGTGCGCGGCTTGTTCAAGGACAACCCCGCCACCCGGGCCGAGGTCATGGCGCTGCTCGGACCCTCGGTTGGTCGGTCCTGAGCGGGGGATCCGTTCGCTAACCTCCCCGCCATGAGAGCCCCGGTCGCTCGCCTGCGCGTCGCCTCGCTGCCACGCCGGGCGATCATGGGCGTGCTCAACGTCACGCCGGACTCCTTCTCGGACGGGGGCCGGTATCTCGATCACGCCGCGGCGGTCGCGCACGGCACCGCGCTCGCCGGGGCGGGTGCCGCGATCGTCGACGTCGGCGGCGAAT
>DATMUX010000264.1:0-5262 GCA_035563695.1 Acidimicrobiia bacterium | reverse complement strand
GCCAGCAACAGAACCTCCCGCCGGGCGTGGCGCTGCCGCCGGCGACGCGCTGGAGCGCCGACCGGCCGGGTGAGCTGCGCCCGGGGCGGCCCGAGGGCAAGCTGCTCGGCAGCCCCGGCCCGAACGTCGGCTATGCGTACACGCTGGCGCAGCGCGCGCGCGATCGACTGCGGCTCGGACCGACCGAACACGTCGACGACGCGATCGCGGTGATCGCCGAGATCGCGGGCAAGCGCGCCGCGTTGTTCGGCCGCGCGCCCGTGATCGGCGACGTCGAGCTCGCGCTCGAGTTGCTCGGCTACGACGGAAGTGCGAGCGCCGACTTCGTGGCGACGCGCGCCGCGCTCGTCCACGAGGCCGCCCACTCGTATCCGCGGCGGCGGGCGCTCGTCGATGCGGTGCCCGAGCCGGTGTTGCGGGGCACGCTCACGGAGATGCAAGGGCAGGCCGGCGCGTGGCGAGCGTCGCTCGCCGGCGCGGCGACGACCGCGTAACCCGGGACCGCGGCGCGGCCCCGGACCCGACCTACTCTCCGGCCGACTCGACCTCGGCCTTGACGCGCTCCAGCGTGGTGCGCATGCCGTCGCGGTTCGTGCGGCCGCGCGCCCAGCCGAGCAGGGCCCAGTAGCAGCGCAGCCAGATCGTGTTCGCCAGCGTGAACGACTCCGTCACGTCGGCACCGTCGCCGGCGGGAACGATCTCGTAGCTCCACACATTCAGGGGATGCTCCGCGGACCCGACACCGAACGCGAACTCGCGACCGGGCGCGCACGCGGTCACGGTGCACGTGGTCCAGTAGATCGGTCCCTTCCCGTTGCGTTTCACGTGCCCGCGGAACCGGGCGCCGACCGCGGGCCCGGTCGCGCCGTCGAGCCATTCGGCCTCGAACGTCTCCGGGCTGTACCGGCCGATCTTGGTGACGTCGCTCACGAGGTCCCAGATCTTCTCGGGCGGCGCGGACATGTGGACGGTCACCGAGTCGTGCATCGGCCCGACCCTATCGCCGTGCCGCCACACCCCGCCCTCCGTTGCGGGGTCGGTACGATGCCGCACACGATCGCGCTCGTCACGCACGCGCCGTCCCGAAAGGCTCGGAGTTGACCGGGTTCACGCTGTCCGACGATCTGGAGGCTCTGCGCGCGTCGGTCCGCCGGCTCGCCGAGGAGCGCATCGCGCCGCACGCGGCCGCGGCCGACGAGGACGAGCAGTATCCCTGGGAGTCGTGGAAGGCGTGGAGCGACGCCGGATTCGCAGGTCTCGCCTTCCCCGAGGAGTACGGCGGCCAGTCGGGGGGTTTCCTCGCGCACGCGCTCTGCGTCGAGGAGGTCGCGCGTGTGTGCGCCTCGTCGTCACTGTTCACATTCATCTCCAAGCTGGGCATGACTCCCGTGCTCGATCACGGCAGCGAGGCACTGAAACGGCGCTACGTCCCCCGGGTCGCGAGCGGCGAGTACCAGGCGTCGTACTGCCTCTCCGAGGCCGATGCCGGCAGCGACGTCGCCGGCATGCGGACGCGCGCCGTACGCGACGGCGATCACTACGTGCTCAGCGGGCGCAAGCTCTGGATCACCAATGCGGGTGTCAGCGATCTCTACACCGTGTTCGCCAAGACCGATCCCGACGCGGGCCATCGCGGCATCAGCTGCTTCGTCGTCGAGAAGGGCTTCGCCGGGTTCTCGGTGTCGAAGCTCGAGCACAAGATGGGCGTGCGCGGATCGCCCACGGGGGAGATCGTGCTCGACGAGTGCGCCGTGCCCGCCGAGAACCTGATCGGCGAGGAGGGACGCGGCTTCGCGTACGCGATGGGTGCGCTCGATCGGTCGCGCCCGCTCGTCGGCGCGCAGGCGCTCGGGATCGCGCAGGGTGCGCTCGAGCTCGCCACGAGCTACGTGCGCGAGCGCAAGCAGTTCGACCACCCGATCGCCGACTTCCAGGGCGTGCAGTTCATGCTCGCCGACCTCGCGACCGCGGTCGACGCGTCGCGCCTGCTCGTGTACCGCGCCTGCGCGCTGCTCGACGACGGGTTGGGCGGCACGCCGCTGACCGCGAGCGCGTCGTCGATGGCGAAGCTCTTCGCGTCCGACACCGCGATGCGCGTGACGACCGACTGCGTCCAGCTGCTCGGCGGGATCGGCTATACGAAGGACATGCCGGCCGAGCGTTTCATGCGCGACGCGAAGATCACGCAGATCTACGAGGGCACGAACCAGATCCAGCGGGTCGTGATCGCCAAGCGCCTGCTCGGCGGCTGAGCATGGAAGGTGTCTCCGGATACGCGAGATCCGAGGGCGGGCACATCGCGTACCGCGCCGCCGGCGAAGGCACCGACATCCTGCGCGTCGCCGGGAACCTCATCGCGGTCGGCCTGCTCGACGAGGAGCCCCACGCCGCCCGGTATCTCCGGCGCCTGGGCTCGCTCGGGCGGTTGATCCAGTACGACCTGCGCGGCGTCGGTCAGTCGGATCCGGTCGAGTCCGGGCGCGACCTGAGCGTCGAGCTGCTCGCGAGCGACGCGCGGGCGGTGCTCGACGCCCTGCACGTCGACCGCGCGGTCGTGCTCTGCGAGGGCGGCTCGTTCGCGACCATCGCGCTGACGCTCGCCGCGAACGCCCCGGAACGGGTGCAGGCCTTGGTGCTGATCAACGCGACCGCGCGCACGATCGCGGCCGACGACTATCCCGAAGGCCATCCGGCCGAGCGCATCGAGCGGTTCGTCACGGAGAACATCGATCCCGATCGCAAGTGGGTCGATCCCGAAGCCGGCGCGGACGACGTCGATCTCACGGCGCCGTCGCTCGCCCGCGACGACACGTTCCGCCAGTGGTGGGTCGAGGCCGGACGCAAGAGCGCGAGCCCCGCCACCGCACTTGCGCTGCTCGGCGTCGTGGTGCGTAGCGATGTGCGCGCCGCGCTCGCGCGGATCACGGCGCCGACGCTCGTCCTCCACACGCGCCGCAACGTGATGACGCCCGTCACGCAAGGGAGGTTCCTCGCCGATCACATCGAAGGGGCCCGCTTCGTCGCGCTGCCCGGCGCCGACCAGTCGGTGTGGTCGGGCGATACCGACCGGTTGCTCGACGAAGTCGAGGAGTTCCTCACCGGGCGGCGTGGCGGCAGCACCGAACGCGTGCTGGCCACCGTGTTGTTCACCGACATCGTCGACTCGACGCGCCGCGCCGCCGAGCTCGGCGACGGAGCATGGCGCACGGTGCTCGAGACGCACGACGCCGTGATCCGGCGCGAGCTCGCTCGTTACGGCGGCCGCGAGGTCAACACGACCGGCGACGGATTCGTCGCGGCGTTCGAGAGCCCGACGCAGGCCGTGCGCAGCGCGTCGGCGATCGTGAACGCGTCGTCGGGCGCGGGGATCGACGTGCGTGCGGGCCTGCACACCGGCGAGTGCGAGCGCCGGGGTGACGATCTCGCGGGGCTTGCCGTGCACATCGCGGCGCGCGTCGCCGCGGCCGCGCATCCCGGAGAGGTCCTCGTGTCGCGGACCGTGCGCGACCTCGTGGGCGGCTCCGAGCTGCGGTTCACCGACCGCGGTGAGCACGAGCTGAAGGGCATTCCGGAACGCTGGCAGCTGTTCGCGCTGAACCCCTGACCCGCCTCCTCCTACACTCGGGCGGCGTGGCCGACGTCCGACTCCGCTTCTCGCCCGCGCCCACCGGATTCCTGCACATCGGCAGCGTGCGCACCGCGCTGTACAACTGGCTGCACGCGCGGCACGTGGGCGGCACGTTCATCCTGCGGATCGAGGACACCGACATCGCGCGTTCCACTCAGGAGTCGATCGATCAGATCCTGCACGTGTTGCACTGGCTCGGACTCGAATGGGACGAGGGTCCGGTGCTCCAGAGCCACCGCTTCGACGCCTACCTCGCCGCGGCGCAACGTCTGCTCGACGCGGGCGCAGCCTACGAGTGCTTCTGCACGGAGGACGAGGTGCGCGAGCGCAACGAGCAGGCGATGCGCGACGGGCGCGCGCCCGGCTACGACGGGCGCTGCCGGAATCTGACCGCCGAGGAGCGCGCGGCCCGGGCCGCTGCTGGACGGCCCCGTTCGATCCGGTTCCGCACGCCCGACGACGGGCGGAGCACGTTCGTCGACCTGATCCGGGGCGAGGTCTCGGTCGAGTGGTCGACCGTCTCCGACTTCGTCATCGTGCGTTCGAACGGCACGCCGGTGTTCTTCCTGGCGAATGCGCTCGACGATGTCGACATGGACATCACGCACGTGCTGCGCGGCGAGGACCTCATCGACTCGACGCACCGCGTGCTCGCGATCCGGCGGGCGCTCGGCCACGCCGACCAACCGGTGTACGCGCACCTGCCGCTGATCCTCGGGCCCGGCGGGGCGAAGCTGTCGAAGCGCCACGGCGCGGTGTCGGTGGAGGAGTACCGCGACGCCGGCTACCTGGCGCCCGCGCTGCTCAACTATCTCGCGCTGCTCGGGTGGGGTCCGGAGGACGGGCGCGAGGTGCTCACGCTCGACGAGCTCGTCTCCGAGTTCGACGTCGGCACCGTGAACACGTCGGCCGCGACGTTCGACCCCAAGAAGCTCGAGTGGATGAACGGCGAGCACATCCGGGCGATGCGGCTGGCGGATCTGGTCGCCGAGGTGCTGCCCTTCGCTCGCACCCGGTACGACGGCCGGCTCGACGTCCCCCGGTTCGAGACCGCGGTGCAGCTGGCCCAGGAGCGGGCGACGACGCTCGTGCAGATCGCCGACCAGATGGCGTTCCTGTTCACCGACGACGATCAGCTGGACATCGACCCCGCGTCGTGGGAGAAGCTCACGGGCGTCGAGCAGGCGCCCGCGATCCTCGACAACGTGATCGAATTCGTGGAACGCACCGAGCCCTGGCCGGTGGAGGTCGACGTCCGGCCCGCGATCGACGCGCTCGGGTTGAAGACGGGCAAGGTCATGCACGTGGTGTACACCGCAGTCGAAGGGCGCAGCTCGGGCCTGCCGCTCTTCCCGTCGATCGCGCTGCTCGGGCGCGAGTCTGCGTTGCGACGCCTGCGGACGGCACGCGCGCGCCTCTGATGCGGCGAGTCTGATGCGGCGAGTCTGATGCGGCGAGCGCTTTCGATCTCGCTCCGTGTCATCCTCGCGCTCTTCGCGGTCGTCGTCGTCTACCTGTCGATCGTGTTCGTCCAGGTGTGGGTGGCGGCGCGCCGCGACGGTGCGCGCCCGTCCGACGCGATCATCGTGCTCGGCGCCGCGCAGTTCAACGGCCGGCCGTCGCGGATCCTCGCC
>DATMUX010000263.1:0-4409 GCA_035563695.1 Acidimicrobiia bacterium | reverse complement strand
TGGCGTGGCGGGAGATCGAAGTCCTGCGCGCGTACTGCCGCTATCTGCGCCAGACGGGAACGTTGTTCAGCCAGACGTACATCGAGTCGGCACTTGCCGGGCACCCCGACATCGCGCGCCGGCTCGTCGAACTCTTCGTCGCCCGGCTCGATCCCTGGGCGGCGAGCACCGGCTCGATCGACACCGACGAGACGTCCCGGCTCGCCGACGACATCCGTATGCAGCTCGACGCGGTGACGAGCCTCGACGAGGACCGGATCCTCCGTGCGTTGCTGCACCTCGTGCTCGCGACGCTACGCACCAACTGGTTCCGGCGAGACGACGCCGGCGCGACTCCCGCCTGCCTCGCGCTCAAGCTCGATCCCGCGCAGATACCCGACCTCCCACTCCCGCGCCCGATGTTCGAGATCTTCGTGTACTCGCCGCGTGTCGAAGGCGTGCACCTGCGCTCGGGCAGGGTTGCGCGCGGCGGCATCCGGTGGTCCGACCGGCGTGAGGATTACCGCACCGAGATCCTCGGGCTGATGAAGGCGCAACGCGTCAAGAACGTCGTCATCGTTCCCGCCGGCGCCAAGGGCGGCTTCGTGGTCAAGCGGGCGCCGGCCGACGTCACCGCGCTCCGGGCCGAGGTCGAGGCGTGCTATCGGCTGTTCATCGGCGCGTTGCTCGACCTCACCGACAACCTCGCGACCGACGAGCTCGGCGGGTCGACCGCCGAACCGCCTCCGCAGGTCGTGCGGTACGACGGTGACGATCCCTACCTCGTCGTCGCGGCCGACAAGGGCACCGCGACGTTCTCCGACATAGCCAACGAGATCGCGTGCGCCCGCGGATTCTGGCTCGGCGATGCGTTCGCGTCGGGGGGCCGCTTCGGGTACGACCACAAGGCCATGGGGATCACCGCACGCGGGGCGTGGGAGTCGGTGCGCCGCCACTTCCGCCATCTCGATCTCGACCCGGACCGCAACGACTTCACCGTGGTCGGCGTCGGCGACATGTCGGGCGACGTGTTCGGCAACGGCATGCTGCTGTCGCGGCACATCCGTCTCGTCGCGGCCTTCGACCACCGCCACGTGTTCCTCGATCCCGATCCCGATCCCGAGAAGTCGTTCGAGGAGCGCACGCGACTGTTCGAGCTGCCGCGCTCGTCGTGGGCCGACTACGACACGGGGCTCATCTCTCCCGGCGGAGGGGTGTACGCGCGCACGCTCAAGTCGATCACCATCACGCCCGAGGTGCGGGCTCGTCTCGGCATGGACGAGAACGCGCACGCGCTCACGCCGGCGGAACTCGTGCGCGCCATCCTCCGCGCCCCGGTCGACCTTCTCTACAACGGCGGTATCGGCACCTATGTGAAAGCGGCGTCGGAGACCCACGCCGACGCCGGCGACAAGGCCAACGACGGAGTGAGGATCGACGGCCGCGAGCTCCGCTGCCGCAGCGTCGCCGAGGGTGGCAACCTCGGATTCACCCAGGATGGCCGCGTCGAGTACGCACTCGCGGGCGGCCTGATCAACAGCGACGCGATCGACAACAGTGCAGGCGTCGACACATCCGATCGCGAGGTGAATCTCAAGATCCTGCTCGACGGTGCCGTGCGGGCGGGCGAGATCAGCGAAGTCGACCGCAACGCTGTGCTCGTGCGCATGACCGACGAGGTTGCGACGCTCGTGCTGCGTGACAACTACCGCCAGAACCGGGCGCTCGACAACGCGCGCGCCCAGTCCGCCGCGATGGAAGAGGTGCACGCCCGGTTCATCCGCACCTTGGAAGCGGCCGGTCAGCTCGATCGAGAGGTCGAGCGCATCCCGAGCGACGATCGCCTCGCCGAACGGCACAACGCGGGGTTGGGCCTCACGGTGCCCGAGCTGGCAGTCCTGCTCGCGTACGCGAAGATCACGCTCGAGGAGCAGCTCGTCGAATCGCCGCTGCCCGACGACCCCGATCTGCTCATCGAGCTCACGCGCGCTTTTCCGACCGAGGTACGCGATCGATTCCTCGATCGCATTCGCACGCATCCGTTGCGGCGCGAGATCACCGCAACCGCCGTCGTGAACGGAGTCGTGAACCGGGCCGGTCTCACGTTCGTGTTCCGGCTGGGCGAGGAGACGGGCGCGTCTCCGCCCGACATCGTGTGCGCGCACGAGGCGGCCCGCGCGATCTTCGACCAGGACGCGCTGTGGCGCGAGATCGAAGCGCTCGACGGTCTGGTCGGCGTCGACGTGCAGACCGAGATGTACCTTGCCGGCCGCCGGCTGGCCGAGCGCGGCGCGCGGTGGTTGCTGCGGTACCGGGCCCGGCCGCTGCCGATTGCCGCGACGGTCGCCGAGTTCGCGACTCCGGTCGCGCGGCTGGCCGCGCTCGTAGCCGAGACCCCGGCAACCGACGGGCTCACGGCCCACTACGCGTCGCAAGGGGTGCCGCTCGACGTTGCCCGGCGCGTCGCGGCACTCGACCACCTCGCACGCGCGCTCGATATCACCGAGCTCGCGGCCCTGCACGGCTGCGACGTGGGTAGCGTCGCCGCGATCTACGACGACGTCGCCGACCGCCTCCGGCTGGGATGGATCGAGGACCGGATCGTCGAGCTGCCGCGCGCCGACCGGTGGGACGCCCTCGCGCGCAATGCGCTCCGCGAGGACGCGGCCGCCCAGCATCGACGGGTCGTGGACGCCGTGATGGCGGCCGGGAGCTTCGACGCGTGGGCCGCGCCGCGCGCCGGCGCCGTCGCCCGCGCCCTGACGCTGCTCGAGGAGATGCGCCAGCACGCGGTGTTCGATGTCGCCACCCTCTCCGTCGCCCTCCGCGAGGTGCGCGGCCTCACGTAGAACTCGAGCGCGAACGTTCAGTACACCTCGAAGACGGTGGCGCTGCCCATCCCACCACCCGCGCACATGCTCGCGACGCCGATGCCGCCGCCCCGGCGCCGCAGCTCGTACATCGTCGTGACGATCATCCGCGCGCCGGTGGCCGCGACCGGATGCCCGAGCGAGCATCCCGAGCCGCTGACGTTGGTGATGTCCTCCGACAGGCCAAGTTGCCGGCACGCGGCGGCGGGCACGGACGCGAACGCCTCGTTGATCTCGGCGAGGTCGACGTCGGCGATCCCGAGGCCGCCGCGCTCCAGCGCCTTGGGGATCGCGCCGATCGGACCGAGGCCCGTGTCGCGTGGGTTCATCCCGACCGAAGCCCACGACACGATCTTCGCCATCGGTGTGAGACCGTGCGCCCGCGCGAAGTCGCCGCTCACGATCATCAGCGCGGCCGCGGCATCGTTGAGTCCGCTCGCGTTGCCGGCCGTGATCGGGAAGTCCTCGATCTCGGGGTGCAAGGGTTTGAGCGCGGCGAGCTTCTCCATCGAGCTGTCGCGGCGTGGGTGCTCGTCGGTGTCGAACACCGTCGTCGTCCCGTCGCGCCGCGTCACCTCGATCGGTACGATCTCCTCTTCGAGCCGGCCCTCGTCGATGGCCTGCACGGCCCTCTGGTGCGAGCGCAGCGCCCACGCGTCACAGTCGGCGCGCGTGAGTCCGGCCGACTTGGCCGTGTTCCAGCCGACGGTGATCGACATGTCGAACGCCGGCGCGTCGGGCTGCTCGGGATGCGACGGTGACATCCATCGTGCGTATTCGTCGGTGCCGAGCGTGCGCTTCTGGACCATCGGCGTCGTCGACATGCTCTCGGCGCCGCCCGCGATCACGACTCGGTCCATGCCCGCGATGATGCTGGCCGACGCGCCCTGCACCGCCGCCATCCCCGACGCGCAGTGCCGGTTGAGCGCGACGCCCGGCACCTCGAGGATCCCGAGCTCGATCGCCGCGTGCCGGGCGATGTCGCCGCCACCTTGGAGGACCTCGCCCATCTGGGCGTCGTCGACCTCGGAGCCCGGGATACCGGACCGCTTGAGCGCCTCGCCCATCGCGTACTTCGCGAGGTCGAACGCGCTCACGTCGAGCAGCGTGCCCTTGCGGGCGGTGCCGATCGCGGTGCGGGCCGCGGCAACGATGACTGCGTCGGGCATGACTCCCCCTGGGCGGGCGCGGGTTGGCCCGCGCAGGCTACCTGACGCTCCTGTCACACCCCTTCCGCCGCTCGCCCGCCGACGACCGTCGGGGGTTCGATAGCTCGATCGCGTTACGGGCGTTCCTGCGGGGCGGCCGACGCGTGCACCTCGATGTCGAAGTGGCGGCCACCGAGGAACACGCCCAGGAGCGAGAAGCGCACGTGATCCCGTAACGTCACAATGACGGTATTCCCCGCGACTGCGACGTCGATCCGGTCGAGCGCCGTGGCGTGTGGATACTCGGCCAGCGTTGCGACCACGATCGCGCGCGCCCGCTGCGGGTCGAGATGGAGTACACCCGCGCGCAACGCCGGCTCGTCGACGCCGTTCGCGCCCGCCGTCGCGGCTG
>DATMUX010000262.1:0-2994 GCA_035563695.1 Acidimicrobiia bacterium | reverse complement strand
TCTCGACGATCCCGGGAATCCGGCTGGTCGACGACCCGCCGCACGGACGAGGAACGTTCCAGGCGTGCTGGGCGCTCCTCGACGAGAGCTACCCGATGCCGCGCGACGAGCTGCTCGCGTTCCTCATGACACGGGGCATCTCCGCGCGCCGCGGCATCATGGCCTCCCACCTCGAGCCGGCCTACGACGACACCCCGCATCGTTCGCTTGCCAACACCGAGCGGATCACGCGCAACTCACTGATCCTCCCGCTCTATCACTCGATGACCGATTCCGAACAGGATCAGGTCGTCGACGCGATCCAGGCGGCCTGCGTAACGCCGGCGCTCTGAACGGCAGACGTCCGTGAACGGCCGATCATCCTCGCCGCGGGCGGAAGCGACCGTCGAGCACGTGCACGGTTCGGACATCGTCGTCCTGTGCGCCGCCAACATGTGGCACGGCCTCCGCTACGCCGATCAGCAACTTGCCTTGCACCTGGCCGCTCACCGGCCCGTGCTGTACGTCGATCCCCCGATGTCGTGGCTCACTGCCGGCCGGGATCCTTCGGTGAGGTCGGTGCTCCGGGAGCCGCGCTTGCGCGCGGTTGCACCGGGCATCACCCGGCTGACGCCGGTGGTGCTTCCGGGTCCGGAGCGTCCCGGCATGTGCCACGTGACGTCGGCGCTCGTCCGACGCGGAATCAGGCGCGCCGTGAACAAGCTGCGCGCTCCCGTGCACGCCGTCATCGCAACGTCGCCGTTCCTCGACGTGTTCGGTTCCTGCGACGAGCACGTGCGTATCTTCTGGGCGCAAGACGACCTGGCCGGCGGCGCCGATCTCCTCGGTCTGGATCCGCAGCGGATTCGCGCCGGTGAGCGGCGCCGCGCCGCCTCAGCGGATGTGATCGTCGCTTCCACACCTGGCGTCATGGCAACGTGGGAGACAGAGGGTTACGAGCCCGAGTTCATTCCCTACGGTTCCGACGTCGCCCATTACGAGTGCGTCGGCGACGCGGCGCCTGCGTCCGATGTCGGACTCGAGCCTCCGATCACGGGCTTCGTCGGCGTGATCGGAGCGCGCATCGACTTCGAAATGCTCGAAGCCGTCGCCAGTAGCGGCCACTCACTCCTCTTGATCGGCCCAACGCATCGCTCGCTGTCGAATGAGCTCTTGCGCCGACTCCTCACGCACGAGAACGTTCGTTGGCTCGGCGCAAAGACCTACGACGAATTGCCCTCGTACCTGCGTGTCATCGACGTCGGAATCGTCCCCTATACCGATTCTCCGTTCAACCGCGGGAGCTTTCCGCTCAAGACACTCGAATATCTGAGTGCCGGCAAGGCGGTGGTCGCCACAGATCTGCCCGCTATCCGCTGGCTGGACAGCGACCTTGTTGCCGTTTCGTCACAGCCCTCGGAATTCGCCGCGGCAGTCGACACCGCGCTGCGAGAGCCCAGCACTCCCGAACTCATCGCGCAGCGACGCGCCTTTGCACGAAATCATAGCTGGGACCGTCGCGCGATCGAGTTCGACCGAGTCATCACCAGTCGACGAACGGAGCGAGCGAATGGCGAGCGATTCGCACGCTAGGATTTCCAGAGCCCAATGGGACCGAGCGACCAGGGAAGGTCGCCCGAGACGGCACTCGGTATCGTGACGCGAGAACGCGAACTTCCCAAGAGTGGCAAGGAGGCGTAGTGCGCGCCGCGAGGCGATTGGTACTGAACTTCCACGGGCTCGGAAACCCCGACGCCGGACTCGACGACGAGCTCAAGTACTGGCTGGAGCCAAGCTATTTCGAGGACCTGCTTGACGCGGTGGGGGCTCGCCCAGACATCGCGCTCACGTTCGACGACGGCAATCGCTCGGACGTCGAGATCGCCCTCCCGGCTTTGGTGCGGCGTGGCCTCAAGGGCGCGTTCTTCCCGGTCGCCGGACGCCTGGGAGAGCCCGGGTACGTGGACGACGCGGATCTCCGGATCCTGGCGGAGGCCGGCATGGAGATCGGCAGCCACGGGATGAGACACCGACCTTGGCGGAACATCGACGCTACAGCAGCGCACGAGGAGCTCGTCGAATCGCGCGAACGCTTGCGAGCTGCCGCGGGGCGACCCGTCCTGAGTGCGGCATGCCCTTTTGGGTTGTACGACCGCCGGTCTTTGACGGCATTGCGCCAAGCGGGTTATCAGACTGTCTATACGAGTGACGGTGGGGACACAGAGGCAGGCGCTTGGCTACAAGCTCGAAACACCGTGACGAACACGTCGTCCGTTGCCGATGTTGTCGCGATGACAAACAAGCAGCCTTCGAAAGCCGAGTCGCTCCTGCGGATCGCGACACTGGCGGTAAAGCGATGGCGCTAGCGAACGATCGTTTACGGCCCTTTCGCGTGCTCGTAGGGTTCGCCGATGCCATCGCGGCGCCCGAAGCAGCATGGTCGCTCGCGGACGCGGGGTTCCTAGTATCGACGTTCTCACGCGCCGGACGCCGCGTCGCGCTGACGCGATCCAGCGCCGTCGAACAGAAGCTCGATGTGACCCCGCCCGAACGGGACGCGGAAGCAACCGTGCGCGATCTGCAAAGAATCGCGGGCACTGGGGCCTTCGACGCCGTGTTGCCGCTGGATGACCAGGCGATCTGGACCTGCGCACGGGCATTCGCCGGTTCGACCGTAACGGTGGTCGGCCCGAGCGGCGCACTCGCCGATCTGGCCCTCGACAAGCGCGAGCAACTGGAGATCGCAGAAGCGGCTGGGTTCCAATGCTTTCCGACGACCGTTGTCACCGAACCGGCGGACGCGGCGACTCACCCACCATTTCCGGTAGTCGTCAAGCCGGCGCTTGCCGCAGAGCTCCATGGAAAGCGTCTGAGCCGGGGAAAGATGTCGGTCTGTGCCAACGAATCTGAGCTTGCTGCTGCACTTGCTCAGAGAAGTGGGGTTGCCCCGGACCTCCTGCAGCCCTACAGATCTGGGCACGGCGAAGGTTTGTTCGGGCTCGCGACAGCACACGG
>DATMUX010000261.1:0-2504 GCA_035563695.1 Acidimicrobiia bacterium | reverse complement strand
GCGCGGCGAGCGTGCCGAGAACCGCGAACAGCGCGGCGAGCGAGTCGCCGATCGAGATGCCGGTGCGGGCCGGCGGCCGGTCGGGCTCACCCGTCGTGTGGCGTATGCCGCCCATCGCCTCGCCGATCGAGCCGAAGCCGGGCTCGGGGGCGCGCGGTCCCGTCTGACCGAATCCCGACACCCGCACGAGCACGAGGCCCGGGTTGACCTCCGCGAGCGCGGCGTAGCCGAGACCCCACCGCTCGAGCGTGCCCGGCTTGAAGTTCTCGATCACGACGTCGCAGTGCGCAGCGACGCGGCGCACGAGCGTCCGGCCACGTTCGTCGCGCAGGTCGATCGCGACCGACCGCTTGTTGCGCGCGATCGCGGGCCACCACACGCTCCGGCCGTCGACGCGCATGCCGTAGCGCCGCATGATGTCGCCGGCGCCGGGCGGTTCGATCTTGATTACGTCGGCGCCGAGGTCGCCGAGCAGCTGGCCGGCGAACGGTCCGGCGATGAACGCGCCGGGCTCGAGCACGCGCACGCCGGCCAGCGGGGTATCGCTCACGGGGCGAAGAGTAGGGTGCGCCCGGCGAGTTGGTTCGCTCGAGGAGGTTCGCCATGGAGTTCGCACCGAGCGCCCGCTCCGACGAGCTGAAGGGCAAGCTCGTCGAGTTCGACAACGACGTGGTGCGCCCGGCGGAGCCGATCTACCGCGCCCAGCGCGAGGAGTCGGGCGATCCGCACTTCCCGCCCCCGGTGATGGAGGAGCTGAAGGTCGAGGCGCGCAAGCGCGACCTCTGGAACCTGTTCCTACCCGAAGGGGAATCGGGACACGACAGCGGAGCCGACCGGAGGGGCGGCGGAGCGCGGAGTCGACCCGATGAAGATGGCCTCGGCCTTTCGAACCTCGACTACGCGCCGTTGTGCGAGGTCATGGGGACGTCGCCGCTGCTCGCCGAGGCGACGAACTGCTCGGCGCCCGATACGGGAAACATGGAGGTCCTCGCCCAGTTCGGCACCGCGCTACAGCAGGAGCAGTGGCTCCGCCCGTTGCTCGACGGTGAGATCCGTTCGTGCTTCGCCATGACCGAGCCGTGGGTGGCGTCGAGCGACGCGACGAACATCTCCTCCCGGATCGAACGCGACGGCGACGATTACGTGATCAACGGTCACAAGTGGTTCACGAGCGGCGCGCTCGACCCGCGCTGCAAGGTCGCGGTGTTCATGGGCGTGACCGATCCGAACACCGACACGTACCATCGCCAGTCGATGATCCTCGTGCCGATGGACGCGCCCGGCGTCACCGTCGTGCGCGGCCTGCCCGTGTTCGGCCACTCGGAAGGCGGCGGGCACGGCGAGACGCTGTGGGAGAACGTGCGCGTGCCCGCGACGAATCTCCTCGGCGAGGAAGGCGCCGGGTTCGCGATCGCGCAGGCACGCCTCGGTCCCGGCCGCATCCACCACTGCATGCGCGCGATCGGCCTCGCCGAACGGGCGCTCGATCTGATGTGCGCGCGGGCCCAGATGCGCGTCGCGTTCAAGAAGCCGCTCGCCGATCAAGGTGTCGTACAGGAGCGGATCGCCGAGTCGCGGATCCAGATCGAACAGGCGCGGCTGCTCACACTCAAAGCCGCCTGGATGATGGACACCGTGGGAAAGAAGCACGCGCAGACGGAGATCGCCGCGATCAAGGTGGTGGCCGCGCGCGTCGCCACCGACGTGATCGACCGGGCGATCCAGCTGTTCGGCGGCGCGGGTGTCACCGACGATTGGCCGCTCGCGTCGATGTACGCGCACGCGCGCACGCTGCACCTCGTCGACGGGCCAGACGAGGTCCACATGCGCCAGATCGCGCGCCGGGAGCTCGGCAAGTACGCGCACCTGCGCCCGGAGGGCGTGTGAAGGTTCGCATCGGCTTCGGGTTGGGCAACCTGCGCCCGCTGTCCGGGGAGGCCCTGGGCGCGCTGGCCGAAGCGCTCGAGCGTCACGGCTTCGATTCACTGTGGCTGTCGGAGCGGATCAGCGGCCCGGCGCCCGATCCGCTGCTCGGACTGACGTTCGCGGCGGCCCGCACCCGGCGCATCAAGCTCGGGACGAGCGTGTCGGTGTTGCCCGGGCGCAGCCCCGCGCTCGTCGCGAAGGAGTGGGCGACGCTCGACGTGCTCTCGACCGGCCGGGCGCTCCCGGCCTTCGGACTCGGCATCGCGCATCCCGTCGAGCAACAGGCGTTCGCGGTCGAACGGCGCGACCGGGCGTCGATCTTCGACGAGGCGCTGCCCCTGTTGCGCCGGTTCTGGACCGAAGACTCCGTCGACCACGACGGGCGCTGGTTCCATTACGAACAGATGAGCGTCCTGCCCAAGCCGGCGCACGCGCTCGATGTGTGGCTTGGCGGCCGCGCACCGAGCGAGCTCCGCCGCGTCGGCCGGTTGGGTGACGGGTGGCTCGCCAGCTTCTCCACGCCCGAGCAGTGCAAGGCGGGCCGCGTGACGATCGAGGACACCGCCGACCACGAAGCC
>DATMUX010000260.1:0-5859 GCA_035563695.1 Acidimicrobiia bacterium | reverse complement strand
ACTGAAGGTCGAAAGTGCGGACGGAACCTGCCGATGGGAGGCCCGACGATGCGCAGCATGCTCCGGCGACTCATCCATATGGCCGGCAACGGCCGGGCCCTCGACAACGCTCGCGGCGACCGGGACGAGCTCGCCCGCGCCCTGGCCGCCGTCGACGCGCTGGCCGTGCGGGTCGCCGCCACCGCGGTCGCGACGACTCGCGAGCAGCCGCTCGCGGCGTGATCTCGGAGCGCCACGGCTCTACGCTGCTGATCCTTGTACTGGATCGTGAAGGCCGTTCTTACGCCGATCATCCGCCTGTTGGTGCGCGTGAAGGTGGAGGGCCGCGAGCACGTGCCGCGGCGCGGCGCCGTCATCCTCGCGGCCAACCACCGGTCGTTCCTGGATTCGATCTTCATCCCGCTCGTGGTGCACCGCCGGGTCACGTTCGTGGCCAAGGCCGAGTACTTCGACGATCCGAAGACGGCGTGGTTCTTCCGGAGTTGCGGGCAGATTCCGATCCGGCGCGAGGGCGGGACCGCGAGCGAACGCGCGCTGGCGAGCGCGACCGAGGTGCTGCGCAACGGCAAGGTGTTCGCCATCTACCCCGAGGGGACGCGCACCCGTGACGGGTTGCTGCACCGGGGCCACACCGGCGTGGCCCGCCTCGCGCTCGGCTGCAACGTGCCGATCGTTCCGGTCGGCCTCATCGGCACCGACGACGTGCAGCCGATCGACTCACGCCTGCCGAAGTTGTTCCGGCACGTCACGATCCGCTTCGGCGAGCCGATCGACCCGGCCCGCTATGCCGGGCGGGAGAACGACCGGATGGCCTTGCGGGAGCTCACCGACGAGGTGATGTACGAGATCTGCCAGCTTTCGGGGTACGAGTACGTCGACACGTATGCCACCAAACAAGCCGAGGACATCCCGACGGAGACGGCGCGCGTCGCGTCGTTCGTCGATGTGCGCACGCCCGACACGGCCGCGTCGTAGCTCAGTCGCGCGCCCAATCACGCGATCGCTCGACCGCGCGCCGCCACCCGAGCAGGTGCCGCGTGCGTTCGTCGTCGGGCATTGCCGGCGCGAACGACGCGTCGGCGTACCACAGCCCGTTCACGGTCGCGGGCGAGTCCCACACGCCTTCGGCGATGCCCGCGAGGAACGCGGCTCCGAGCGCGGTCGTCTCCTGGATCGCGGCGCGCCGCACCGGCACGCCCAGCAGGTCGGCTTGGAGCTGGCACAGCAGATCCATGACCGACGCGCCGCCGTCGATGCGCATCTCGGACGGCACCGTGCCGCTCGCGCGCGTGATCGCGTCGACGACGTCGGCGGTCTGCAACGCCATCGCCTCGACGACCGCGCGCGCGAGGTGCGCACGCGTCGTGCCGCGCGTGATGCCGACGATCGTCCCGCGCGCGTACGGATCCCACCACGGCGACCCGAGGCCCGTGAACGCGGGCACGACGTACACGCCGCCCGTGTCGGTGACCGACGCGGCCAGCGGACCCGTCTCCGCCGCGTCGGTGATGATGCCGAGACCGTCGCGCAACCACTGCACTGCGGCCCCCGTGATGAAGATGGCCCCTTCCATCGCGTAGGTCGTCGCGCCCGGCGCGAGCGACCACGCGACAGTCGTGAGCAGACCCTCGACCGGTGCCGGCATCTCGGAGCCCACGTTCGTCAATATGAACGAGCCGGTGCCGTACGTGTTCTTCGTCATCCCGCGCTCGACGCACGCCTGCCCGAACAGCGCGGCCTGCTGGTCGCCCGCGATGCCGCTGACCGGCACCGACAGTCCGGCCGCACGCGCCGGGACCGTGACACCGAAGCGGCCGCTCGACGGCAGCACCGCGGGAAGGCAGGCGCGCGGCACGTCGAACAGCGCGCACAGCTCGTCGGACCATGCGCCCCGACCGATGTCGTAGAGCATCGTGCGACTCGCGTTGGACGGATCGGTCGCGTGCATCCCGCCGTCGGGTCCGCCCGTCAGGTTCCACAGCAGCCACGTGTCGACCGTGCCGAACGCGAGCCCGTCATCGGCGACGACGCCGCCGTCGTGCAGGAGCCACGACAGCTTCGACGCCGAGAAATACGGATCGAGCACGAGTCCGGTTGCGCGGCGGATCATCGGCTCGTGACCCGCGGCGCGCAACTCGTCGCAGCGTTCCGCCGTCCGGCGGTCCTGCCAGACGATCGCGCGGCTGCGGGGCGCGCCGGTGCGGCGATCCCATACGACGACGGTCTCGCGCTGGTTCGTGATGCCGATCGCCGCGATCGACTCGCCGTCGCCGTGCAGTTGCGCGACCACCTCCGAGAGCGTCTCGGCGGTGACTCGCCAGATGTCGCCGCCGTCGTGCTCGACCCATCCGGGCCGCGGGAAGTGCTGCGGGAACTCCCGGTACGAGCGGGCCCGGGGACGGCCGTCGTCGCCCACGGCGAACGCCCGCACGCCCGTCGTGCCGGCGTCGATCGCGATGATGCAGGTCATGGCGTCTCCTGGTCGGCGCGCGTCCGGGCGAGCACCTCGTCGGCGAGCATGTCGCTGCGGGCGCGCCGCCGCAGGTCGAGCAGCAGCGGCCGGTGATCGGGCGACTCGAGGCGCAGGTGGCGGCCGCGTCCGGCCGGGCGCTCCGCGGCACGGAGCCGGGCGAGAGACTGGGCATACACGCACCGGCGCGGGCGCCGGGTGAAGAAGCCGGTGGTGAAGAGGTAGAGGCGGCGATCGGTGACGACCACGTAGTCGAGCGTGCGCGCCGCGACCATGCGCAGCCGGCCGTCGCGCGACACCCAGCCCTGCGACCACGCGACGATCGCCTCGCCGTCGGGCAGCTTGGACCGCAAGCGGCGCTCGGCCCGGCGCGAGGCCGCGGTAGCCGCGGTAGGCGGAGGTGTCGAATCCATCGGTGTGCCGTCCGGTGTCCGGACGCGGGGCAGGATAGAGCACGTGGAGCACATCCATGAGGAGGGATCGATGAGGATCGGGATCCTGACCGGCGGCGGTGACTGTCCGGGTTTGAACGCGGTCATTCGGGCGGTCGTGCGCAAGGGTGAGGGCATGTACGGCCACACGATCGTCGGCTACCGCCACGGGTGGCGGGGAGTGGTCGACGGCGAGTCGATGAGTCTGTCGGTCGAGAACGTGCGCGGCCTGCTCCCGCGCGGTGGGACGATCCTCGGTACGTCGCGCACCAACCCGTACAAGTCCGACGACGGGCCGCGCCGCGTGCTGTCGACGCTGTCGCGCGACCGCATCGATGCGCTGATCGTGATCGGCGGTGAGGACACGCTCGGTGTGGCGCGCCGCCTCGACGGTGACGGCGTGCGCGTGGTCGGCGTACCGAAGACGATCGACAACGACCTGTCGGGCACCGACTTCACCTTCGGCTTCCACACCGCGGTGCAGATCGCGACCGACGCGATCGATCGGCTGCACACCACGGCCGAGAGCCACGATCGTGTCATGGTGGTCGAGGTGATGGGCCGGCACGCGGGGTGGATCGCGACGTACTCGGGCATGGCGGGCGGCGCCGACGTGATCCTCGTGCCGGAGGAACCCTTCGACATCGAGGAAATCTGTGATCGTCTCACGCACCGGCACCAGCGCGGCGCGAACTTCTCGATCGTCGTCGCGGCCGAAGGTGCCGTGCCGAAGGAAGGGACGATGCAGCTGCAGACCGGCGAGATCGACGAGTTCGGGCACGTGCGCCTGGGAGGGATCGGCCAGCGCCTGGCCGACGAGATCGAGCACCGGACCGGCTACGAGGCGCGGATGACGTCCCTCGGGCACGTGCTGCGCGGCGGGAGCCCGACAGCGTACGACCGTGTCATCGCGACCCGCTTCGGCGTCGAAGCGATCGACGCGGTGCACGAAGGCGACTTCGGCACGATGGTCGCGCTGCGCGGCACGGATGTGGTGCGCATACCGATCGAGCAGGGCGTTGCACAGCTCAAGACGGTCGACGGCCGCCTCTACGAGACCGCCGCAGTGTTCTTCGGCTGACGCCTAGCATGCGGTCCGTGGGCCGCGCGCTCGATGATCTCATCGACATTCTCGAGCTCGAACAGCTCGAGGTGAACCTCTTTCGCGGCGTGAGCCCCGACGAGGACCGCCAGCGGGTCTTCGGGGGCCAGGTCGCGGGTCAGGCGCTCGTCGCCGCGGGCCGCACGGTCGAGCCCGATCACCACGTGCATTCGCTGCACGCGTACTTCCTGCGACCGGGTGATCCTCGTATTCCGATCGTGTACGACGTCGACCGCATTCGCGATGGGCGGAGCTTCACCACGCGCCGGGTCGTTGCGATCCAGCACGGGCGCGCGATCTTCAACCTCTCGGCGTCGTTCCACATCGTCGAGCGCGGACCCGAGCACCAGTACCCGATGCCCGAAGCGCCCGATCCCGAGACGCTGCCGACGATCCGCGAGCGACTCGAGCCCTACGCCGACCGCTTCCCGGCCGCGTTCGTCGACTGGATCCGGCGTGACCGGCCGATCGACACGCGCTCGGGCCAGCTGCCGCGCTGGCTCGATCCCGAGCCGAGCACGCGCGAGGCCGAGCAGCTCGTGTGGTTCCGCGCCGACGGTGTGCTGCCCGACGATCCGCTGCTGCACGCATGCGTCGTCGCGTACGCGTCCGATCTCACGCTGCTCGACACCGCGGTCATGTCGCACGCGCGCACCTGGGACGACGACCGGTTCATGATCGCGAGCCTCGACCATGCAATGTGGTTCCACCGGCCGCTGCGCGCCGACGGCTGGCTGCTGTACCACCAGAGGAGCCCGTCGGCGCAGGGCGCGCGCGGCTTGGCCGAAGGATTCATCTTCCGCCAGGACGGCGCGCTCGTCGTCACCGTGATGCAAGAGGGTCTGATCCGGCCGGTGAAACCGGGCTGGGAGCACATGTGACCGTCGATCTCAGGTCGGACACCGTCACCCGGCCGACGCCCGAGATGCGGCGCGCCATGGCCGACGCCGAGGTCGGCGACGACGTCTACGGCGAGGACCCCACGGTCAACCGGCTCGAGTCGCTCGCGGCGGCGCTCCTGGGCAAGGAAGCGGCGCTGTTCGTCGCGTCGGGGACGATGGCGAACCAGCTCGCGATGCGCGTCCTCGCGCGACCCGGCACGGAGGTGCTGTGTCCGGATCGCGCGCACGTCTACCGGCACGAGGCCGCGGCCACACCGATGAACAGCGGCGTGCAGCTGCACCCGCTGTGGGATGTTCCCGACGGCATCATCTCCGCGGTCGAGGGTCGCGCCCACCATTTGCCGGTGGCGTCGATGCTGGTGCTCGAGAACACCTACATGGCCGCGTCGGGCGCGCCGATCGCGGCGGGTGAGATGGCCACGCTGTGCCGGCTCGCGCGCGACGGCGGGCTCGCGGTGCACGTCGACGGCGCGCGCATCTGGAACGCGGCGATCGCGCTCGGTACACCGCCACGTGAGCTGGTCGCGCCGGCCGACACCGTAATGTTCTGTCTGTCGAAGGGTCTGGGTGCTCCCGTCGGCTCGGTGCTCTGCGGGCCGGCCGCGGCCGTCGCCGAGGCGCGCGCCCAGCGCGCCCGGCTCGGGGGCGGGATGCGGCAAGCGGGCGTCATCGCCGCGGCCGGCATCGTCGCGCTCGAGACGATGATCGAGCGTCTGGCCGACGACCACGTACGCGCGCGACGCCTAGCCGACGCGCTGGCGGCGCGCTGGCCGGGCAGTGTCGATCCCGGCTCGGTGCGTACGAACATCGTGTGTGCCGCGGCCGGCCGATTGCCCGCCGGGTTCGTCGATCGCCTCGCGCAACTCGGTGTGCGTACCGGCACGATCGATCCGCGCACCGTTCGGCTCGTGACGCACTACGAGATCGACGACGACGCGATCGCGCGCACGATCG
>DATMUX010000259.1:0-2571 GCA_035563695.1 Acidimicrobiia bacterium | reverse complement strand
GAAGGCGTGGCGACCGGGTCCGAGGGCGAGGAGCCGCGCCGGCGGGTGGTGATCAAGCCGGCGTGAACGAGGCCGACGTGGAGTTGGCCGCGGTCCTCGACGAGGCTCGGAAGGCCGGCTTCCTCGGGCCCGGCGACGTCGGGCTGCACATCGAACACGCCCGGGGGTTCGTCACCGTGGTCGAAGACGCGCTCGGCCATGCCCCGGGGCGCTATTGCGACCTGGGGACGGGCGGCGGGGTGCCGGGTTTGGTGCTCGCGCGCGCCTGGGCCGGCTCGCGCGGGGCGTTCGTCGACAGCTCGCAGCGGCGCGGCGCCGCCCTGCGACGCGCCCTCGACCGCCTCAACCTGGCCGGTCGGGTCGAGGTCGTCGTCGAGCGGGCCGAGGTCGTGGCCCAAGATGAAGCCTGGCGGGAGAGCTTCGACGCCGTCACCGCCCGCTCGTTCGCGCCGGCGGCTGCCACCGCGGAGATCGCCGCGGGGCTCGTCGCGGTCGGGGGCGTGGTGGTCGTGAGTGAACCGCCGGCGCCCGATCCGGACCGCTGGCCCGAGGACGCGCTCCTGAGGCTCGGTTTCGGGCCGGCCACGATCCTGCGCAGCCATGGAGCCACATTTGCCACGCTGCGCAAGGTCGATCGCGCGCCCTCCGCGTTCCCGCGCCCCTCCGGACGTCCCACGAAGCGGCCATTGTGGTGATCAGCGCGATGTTTCACGTGAAACATCGCGCCGGCCTGTTGCGTTCGCCCACCGCAGTAGTACGATGCGCCGGCCTCGCCCCGCGCCGTGTCGAGAGTTCTCAGACGCGCGGAGGCTCCGAGGCCCCCGGTGGAGGCGATACATGGCATCTGACGACGCGGGCGGCGACCGCCGGCGCTGGTTCGGAAACATGGGTACCACAGGCGGAGACACCGAAACGCAGGAGCAGGAGGACAAGATGTCGTCCGGCGAACCGACCGTCGTTGCGGCTGATGCCGAAGCGACCGACGAGCCGCAGATCGTCGAGTCCGACGAGGTGCAGGTCGATCACACCGAGGACTCACCTCAGGTCGTGGACCTCCCGTCGGTCGAGGCCTTGACAGAGTTGCGGGCCCGCGGTGGCGAAGGTCCTGAGGAGATCACACTGCCTCGGATCATCTCCATCGCCAACCAAAAGGGCGGAGTCGGGAAGACCACCACCGCCGTGAACCTCGGCGCGTCCCTGGCCGAACTGGGCTTCCGCGTCCTCGTAATCGACCTCGACCCGCAGGGCAACGCGACGACCGGCATGGGCATCAGCCATCGCAACGTCGAGGGCTCGGTGTACGACGTCATCATGAACGACGCGTCGATCGAGGACTGCGTCGAGCCGACCAGCGTGCGCAACCTCTTCGTGGTTCCGGCGACCATCGATCTTGCCGGCGCCGAGATCGAGCTGGTCCCGGCCTTCTCCCGCGAGCTCAAGCTCCGCCGGGCGCTGGCCCAGGTGCGCGACGACTACGACTTCACCTTGATCGACTGCCCCCCATCGCTCGGACTGTTGACGGTCAACGGCCTCGCCGCGTCCGACGACGTGATCGTGCCGATCCAGTGTGAGTACTACGCGCTCGAGGGTCTGGGGCAGCTGCTGCGCAACGTCGCCCTCGTGAAGTCGAATCTCAATCCGACCCTGGACGTGCGGGGAATCGTGCTGACCATGTACGACGCGCGGACCAAGCTCGCCGAACAGGTCGAGCGCGAGGTGCGCAATCACTTCGGGGGGAAGGTGTATCGCACGGTGGTCCCCCGGACGGTGCGCATCTCCGAGGCACCGTCGTTCGGTCAGCCGATCACGGTGTTCGACTCGACCTCACGCGGCGCCCTCGCGTACCGCGAGCTGGCCAAGGAGGTGAGCCGTGGCGCGACCCGGAGGGTTGGGTAGAGGCTTGGGCGCTCTCATCCCCACGGGGACCGTCGCCGAGCAAGCCGGAGGACTCGCGGAGATCCCCATCTCGGAGATTCGTCCGAACCCGCACCAACCGCGCGAGCACTTCGACGAGGAGGCCCTCGCGACGCTCGCGGAGTCGATCCGAGAGGTCGGTGTGCTCCAACCGGTGCTGGTGCGCGCGGGCGAGTCGTCCGGCTTCGAGCTCATCGCCGGGGAGCGACGCTGGCGCGCGGCCCGCCGGGTCGGGCTGCAGACACTGCCCGCGATCGTGCGTGTCGCGGACGACGCGACCATGTTGCAGCACGCGATCGTGGAGAACGTCCAGCGCGAAGAGTTGAACCCGCTCGAAGAGGCGGCCGCGTACCAGCAGTTGATCGAGGACTTCGCCCTCACCCACGACGAGGTTGCGACCCGTGTGGGCAAGAGCCGGGTCACCATCACGAACACGCTGCGACTGCTGCAGCTCCCGGCGTCGGTGCAGCGCTTCCTGAAGGAAGGCGCACTCCGCACGGGCCACGCGCGCGCGCTGCTCGGCACGCCCGACCGTGGCTTCCAGGAGCAGCTCGCCAAGCGCGTCGTCGCCGAGGACCTATCGGTCCGTGAGGTGGAAGAAGCGATCCGGCGGCACGACAGCCAGGCCGCCGAGAGCACGCCGGCAACGCCCGCGCC
>DATMUX010000258.1:0-5354 GCA_035563695.1 Acidimicrobiia bacterium | reverse complement strand
CTCGATGTGGTCCCCGTCGCCGCCGCTCGGGCGCTGGGCCGACGCCGCACGCATCGAGATCGTCTGTACGGCGGGCACGACGAACAGCGCGCCACCGATCAGGGCCACCCGCCGGACCGCCTCCCGGCGGGACAGGTCCGGCGCGCCGTGTTCTCGTGCATCGTGCTCTCGCCCGTCATGATCCGGGTGTGCGCCGTCTGCCATCGTCGCCGCCTTTTCGGGTCGAACCGCAGGTGCACGGTGGTACGGCCGCAGGCCCGGCGCGGTTCAGGCCGGCCCGGCGCAGAGTCGTCGGCCGGAGCCGAAGGCCGCGATACTGAATGCCGTCAGCGAGCTCGACCCCGCGGGGACACCATGGCGCGAATCGGATTGGTGCTCGGAGCGGGCGGCGTCACGGGCGGCGCATTCGAGGCCGGTGTGCTGGCCGCCCTCGAGGAGGCGACGGGCTGGGACCCGCGTACGGCCGACCTCGTCGTCGGCACCTCGGTCGGTGCGCTCACCGGCGCACTGTTGCGCGCCGGGATGTCGAGCGACGATCTCGCGGCGCGCAACGAAGGCCGGCCGCTCACGATCGAAGGAGCGGCGCTCGTGCACGAGGCGGGCATGCCGCCCGAGCTCGCGCCGCTTCCGCCCCGCCCGTCGCGCCGCCGGTTCGGTCATCCGGAGGCGCACCGCGTGCTGCTCGACGCCGTGCGGCGGCGCTCGGGCGTGCGCCCGGGCGTGCTGGCCGCCGCGCTGGTGACGCCGGGCACCGTGCCGGCGAGCAGCGTGGCGCGCGAGATCGGCTCCTGCTTCGACGGCACCTGGCCCGAAGCGCGTTTCTGGGTGTGCGCGGCCCGGCTCGACTTCGGCGGCCTGCGCGTGTTCGGACGCACGTCCGAGGAAGACGTGACGGTGCGCGACGCGGTTGCCGCATCCTGCGCCGTGCCCGGTTATCTCGAACCGGTCGAGCTCGACGGCGTCAACTACGTCGACGGCGCGGTGCATTCGTTCACGAACCTGGGCGAGGTCGCGGGTGACGACCTCGACCTCGTCATCGTGATCGCTCCGGTATCCGTGGCAAACCGGCGGCAGTACGTGCGGGGCGCGCCGACGCGACTCGCGGGCCGGGCCCAGCTCGACCGCGAGATCCGTCGCGTCGAACAGGCCGGCACGCGCGTCGTCGCGTTCCAGCCGGCGGCGGCCGATCAGAGCGCGATGGGTCGCGACATGATGGATCACACGCGCCGCGGGGCCGTCACCCGTCATGCCCGGGACTCGACCTTGCGCATGCTGGAGCACGACCGGCTGCTCGAGCTGCTCCACGATCTCGGTCCGGCCCGATAATCGGGGGCCCGTCGCGGCTTCGAGCTCAGCGGCCGTACGTCGCGAGCAACCAGCGCATCATCGTGCCGGACGTCGCCGACCCGTGGCAGCCAGACCCGCAGGGCGGCACGCCGGGGAAAGCGGCCGACATGCCGATCTCGAGGTGCGGCTCGTCGGATCGGCCGACCGACCCGCAGCCCACGTGCGTGATCGGCTGGCCCTGTTCGACGTGGGCGCCCACGGGCACGAGATCGCCGGTCGTGTGGCCGTAGTACACGTACATGCCGGCCAGGGGCCCGCGCTCGACGTGCAGCACCGGCGCCCATGGCCCGAAACCGTTGATGCCCTCACCCACGATCGTGCCCGAAGCCACGGCGACGAGCAGCGGGCCGTCGCGCTGGCCGTGGCACGCCTGCGCGCCGCGGTCGACCAGGAACATGTCGACGCCTTGGTCGGGTCGCCACACGGACGGCGGCGCGACGTCGGACGCCTGCGCGAACGGGAACACGAAGTCGCGCTCGCCGAGGGACGCAGGTGGACGACGCTCGGCGCCGAGGAACCGCGCGCTGCCGAACGCGAAGACGCCGCCGTCGACCGCGAACTCCCAGTAGCCGCGACCGTCGGGAGTGGTGGCGACCTGGACGACGGGTGCCGCGATGCGGCGCCCGCCCATGGAGCCGAAGTAGCGCGCGTCGCCGAAGTTGAAGACGCCGCCGTCCCAGGCGACCAAGCGGTAGCCGCGCCCGGTGCGCGTCGCACTGATCGCGGCGATGGGAGCGGCGAGGTGCCGGCCCGACATCGAGCCGAGGAAGCGCGCGTCGCCGAAGCTGAAGACGCCGCCGTCGAGCCCCACGAGCCAGTAGCCCTTGCCCGTCGGGGTGGGTGTGAGGGCGACGACCGGTGCGGCGAGCCCCCGCGCGCCCGTCGAGCCGTGGAAGTGGGCGTCGCCGAAGTTGAAGACACCGCCGTCGCGGCCGACGAGCCAGTAGCCCCGCCCGCTGGGTGTGGCCGCGATCCCGACGATCGGCTGGGCGAGCGGAACCGCGGCGAGCGACCCGCGGACGCGCGCATCGCCGAACGCGGAGACGTCGCCGCGCGAGGACGCGAGGAAGTAGCCCTTGCCCGTCGGTGTCGGCGCGATCCCGACGACGTCGCCGCCGGGGCGCGGGCCGTGGCGGAGCGCGTCGCCGAAGGCCGCGACCGAGCCGTCGGGCCGGACGTTCCAGTACCCGCGGCCCGTCGGCGTGGCGGCGGCCCCGGTCGAGACACCGGAGCCCGACGCCGCGAGCGAGCCCGCGCTCGCCGAGCCGAACAAGCCCAACGAGGCGAGCACGATCACGAACAGGGCGCGCCGCGGCCCCCGCCTGGTTCCAAGGAGTCTCCGCACCGGGCGGCCACGCTAGGACGGAGGCGCCGCCGGGTCGCATCGAGCTGGTAATTATTTCCATCACAAGCGCACAAGCCGCCCGGGCCGGGATGGGCAGTGATGGACTCCGTGCCCGGTCAAGGAGCGACGCTGTCCTCGTGCGAGGTGCTCGAGATGCCGGCGGCGCACTCGCCGTTGCTGAGCCGGCCGGACGACTTCGCGGCGCTGCTCGTCGACCTCAGCGCACGTCGACGATGACGCCCGCGAGCTCGGCCAAGGACGCGACGCGGTCGTAGCCCGCGCCGAGGTGCAGCTCGAACGGGTCCATGACCCACGGGCGGAGTCCGGCCGCGCGGGCGCCCACGACGTCGATGCCGGGCATGTCGCCGATGTACCAGGCCGCTCCCGCGTCGACACCCATCGCCTCGAGCGCGATGCGGAAGATGCGCGGATCGGGTTTCATCACCCCGACGGCGCCCGAGTCGATGACACACTCCACCTCGACACCGACTCCCGGACCGACTTGCAGGATCTCGAGGCCGGAGAGCCGCTGCGCGATCAGGCCGTCGGCATTCGACACGATGCCGAGCCGCACGCCGGCCGCGGCGAGCGCGCGCAGCCCGTCGCGCGCGCCCGGCAGCTCGCGGAACCAGAGCGCGGCGTCGGCGAACTCACTGTCGAGGTGGACGTGCACCTCTTCACGCAGATCGTCGGGCACCCCGCACGCGGCGATGTACGCCTCGAGGTAGCAGCGCCACCGCTTCGGCCAGTCGAGCTCGAGATCGTCGGCGGGAAACTCGCATGCGCCGTGGTAGTGCGCGCGATCGAGCAGCTCGGCGGGTGGCGGTGTCGCGCCCGCGCGCTCGAGCGCACCGATGATCCGTTCGTGTTCGGGGACGAGGAAGATGCCGCCGACGTCGAGGAGCACGGCTTGCGGCGCGATCACCCGGTGCAGGGTAGCGAGCGGCCCCGGGACGAGGGCCGGGCGACCGGGGGAGACTTGAGGGGAGGGGCGAGCAACCGTCTGCGTTCCCCCAGAGAGCGTTTGACGGTCGCTACCAGCCCCAGCCCCAGGTACACAGTGAACACCACCGTCACCGTGCGTGGCAATGGTCACAGTGCGTAATCTTCGTCGGCGCAGGGGGCCGATGCTCCAGATGGCGATGCCTCCCCTCGCATACCTGGTGGAGTAGGGAGTAGCGGGGGGAGGCACCGCCTCTGTAGAGGCCGCCCTCGGGGCTGGTCGTGTGGGCGGCCTCCACCACGAAACGTACTCGTCCGACCACGGAACGTCTACCCCGATTGGACGACCCGGCTCCCAACGCGACAACGCCCTCCGACGGGAAGGGAGGGCGTTGTCCGGGCGCTCCCGCGGGGGCCGGGAGCGACTGATGCCCCGGGTACAGCGCCCCGGGGTGGCCGCCTATTCCCGCCGGCCGCGCGTTCAGTGCCGGCCTCGAGTCCGGGTGCAATCGGCGAAGGCGGGTGTTCGCGCGTCGCTATCCTCGGCGTCGTGGAATTTCGCCGAATTCACGCGCTGCCGCCGTACGCATTCGCGCAGATCGACGCGCTCAAGATGCAGCTCCGGCGAGCGGGCGAGGACGTGATCGACCTCGCCTTCGGCAACCCCGACATGCCCTCGCCCGAGATCGCGGTCGAGAAGCTGACGGAGGCGGTGCACAACCCGCGCAACCACCGCTACTCGACGAGCAAGGGCATCCCGAAGCTGCGGCTCGCGCTCGCCGACCTCTACGAGCGGACGTTCGGGGTCACCGTCGACTTCGAGACCGAGGTGTGCTCCACGATCGGCGCCAAGGAGGGCTTCTCGCATCTCATGCTGGCGCTGCTCGGCCCGGGCGACACTGCGCTCGTGCCGTCGCCGTCGTATCCGATCCACATCTGGGGGCCGATCCTCGCGGGCGCGGGCGTGCACTACGTCCGCATGGGTCCGGGTCAGGACTTCTTCGAGAACATGCGGGGCGCGTACGAGCAGGCGTGGCCGCGGCCGCGGGTGATCGTCACGTCGTTCCCCCACAACCCGACGACGGCCTGCGTCGATCTCGATTTCATGGTCCGGCTCGTCGAGTTCGCGCGCGAGCGTGAGATCGTCGTGGTCCACGATTTCGCGTACGCCGACTTGGGCTTCGACGGCTATCAGCCGCCGTCGATTCTGCAGGTGCCGGGCGCGAGGGAGTGCGCCGTCGAGCTGTACACGCTCACCAAGTCGTTCTCGATGGCCGGGTGGCGCATGGGTTTCCTCGTCGGTAACGCCGAGATCGTGGCCGCGCTCGCGAAGCTCAAGTCGTACCTCGACTACGGGTCGTTCCAGCCGATCCAGATCGCCGCGACCGTCGCGATGAACGAGGCGCCCGATTTCCCCAAGGAAGTGAACGAGATCTATCGCGGCCGGCGCGACACGTTGATCGACGGGCTGGCGCGCATCGGATGGCACGTCGAGCGGCCGAGGGGCACGATGTTCGTGTGGGCGCCGATCCCCGAGCCCTACTCCGAGATGTCGAGCCTCGAGTTCACGACCATGTGCGTGCAGGAGGCGAAGGTGGCCCTCTCACCGGGATCGGGCTTCGGTCCGGGCGGCGAGGGTTTCGTGCGGTTCGCCCTCGTCGAGAACGAGAAGCGCATCACCCAGGCGATCCGCCAGCTGCGCAAGGGCCTCATCAAGCTC
>DATMUX010000257.1:0-2221 GCA_035563695.1 Acidimicrobiia bacterium | reverse complement strand
GGCTGCCACACCATCGGGAGCCGCATGAGCGAGTCGGTGTGGAACGGGCCCTTGAAGATGAAGCCGTAGTCGCCCTGCAGCTCACCGTGATCGGTCGTGAAGAACACGTCGGTGTCGGCGTCCCAACCGCGCTCGGCGACGCGCCGCAGCACGCGGCCGCACGCCTCGTCGATCATCTCGTTCATGATGTGCGCCATCGCGTTGATCTCGCGGATCGAGTCGTCGCTCACGTTCTGGGGACGGTACGTGGCCGGCCCTCCCTCCGCGTTGACGAACGAACCGTCCCAGCAGGCGAGCCAGTGCGCGGGCTTCTGCGCCAACACGCGCTCGATCGCGTCCTTCGAACCCGGATGGCCGGGCGGGAGGTCGAGCTCGTGCCAATCGCACCGGCCGCGCTCCGACGCGGGCGGATCCCACGGGTGGTGCGGATCGGGGAACGACATCCAGACGAACCAGTCGGCGTCCGCGGGCAGCGAGTCGAGATACGCGATCGTGCGGTCGGCGACCCAATCGGTGTGGTACCACTCGCGCGGTATCGGGTTGACGCGCGTCTCGGGTGCGTTCGTGTCGCCACCGGGTTGCGCGGCGAGCAAGGGCGCGAATCCCTGCGCCACGTCCCATCCGTGCGTGTCGACGAGCCAGCGGCCGTAGTGCTGGAGCGCGCGCTTGCCCACGGTCGGGACGTGCATCGCGAGCTCGACATGTTCGAAGCCGCGGTACGGGCCCACGAGCCCGCGCTCGGACATGAAGTTCTCCGGCCAGTGGAGTTGCATGTCGAACCCGGGTTCGAAGTGACCCTTGCCCAACAGCGCGGTGCGGTAGCCGGCCTTCTCGTTGAGGTAGGCCGCGACGCTCGGCGCGTCCTCGGGAAGGGGAACGCCGTTCGCGATCACGCCGTGCGTCCGCACGTACTGCCCGGTGAGCATCGTCGACCGGGCCGGCATGCACACGGTGTTCTGGTTGTACGCACGCCGGTAGTTGATGCCCGCCGCCGCGAGACCGTCGACGACGGGCGTGCGCGCGATCGTGCCGCCGTTGCACCCCAGCGAGTCGTACCGCTGCTGGTCGGTCGTGATGAACAGGATCTTGCGCCCCACGATCAGAGTGCTCCGCCGCGCGGGGTGCACGCCAGGAGCACCGTGCGTTCGAGGCCCGACTCGCGGTGCTCGTGCGCGGCGCCGTACTCCTGCGACGCCGTCATCTCGATGAAGGCCTTGCGATTCGGGTACTGCACCAGGGCGATCGCATCCCAGTCGTCGGCGTCGATGTCGCCGATCAACGTCTGGTCGACCTTTCCCATCCACAGCAGCTTTCCGCCGCGGTCCTCGACCATCTTCACGGCGGAGCTGCCGTACTTGTTGTATTCCGCGGCACCGGCTCGCGGCTTGAACTTCAACAGGTTGAGCATCACGACGGGACCCTCGTCGGGCGCGTTCATCAGCTCGAGGAATTGCGCTTGGTTCGGACGGATGGCGCTCACAGGGCGCTCCCTTCGGTCAGCTTTCGGATCGATTCGCCGAGCACGCGGCGGGCGCGGGCCACGCTGCATCCCTGGGCGGTGCGCAGCCGGTTCCACGCGTCCCACGACGTAATTGCGTCCAGCGCGTCGAACACGTGCGGCTCCACGTCGGGGAACACCGCCGCGAGCTGACCGCGCAGGAAGCGATCGAACCGCGCGAGGTTGCGCGCGATCGTGGGCGAATCGTGGACCGAGAGCAGGGCCGCGCGGCGCACGGGCGTGATGCCCTCGTACAGCTCGGCGCGCGCGTCGACGAGCTCGTCGATCGTCGTCACGGGCGCGGCGTAGCGCGCGAACCGTTCCCACTGGCGCTGCGCAACCTCGGCGCGCAGGGCCTCGACATCGGCGAAGTGGTTGTGCACCGATCGGGGCGACACCCCGGCGCGCGCCGCGACCTCGGGAACGCTCGGCCGGAGCAGCCCGTCGCCGTAGCACGCGAGCAGCGCGTCGATGATCGCCTCGCGGTTGTGGGTACCCCGGCGGACGCGGCCGTCGATCAGCGTCACGCCGCCAAGATACTCATAGTTGCAGGATCACTGCAACTATGAAACGGTCGGGCCCGCTTCGAGGACGCCCCGGCCGTTCGGGCGTAGCGTGGTGGACATGACGACGAGCGAGACGCCCGACACCGGCTACCTGCCGGTCATGCTCAACCCCTTCGAGCCGGGCTTCTTCGACGATCCGTACGCCCAGTACCGGCTC
>DATMUX010000256.1:0-2318 GCA_035563695.1 Acidimicrobiia bacterium | reverse complement strand
CGTAGATTGTGGCGCCCAGCCGCTCGACCGCGCGCGCCAATCCCCGGGCCAGCCTCGCGGGGTGGATCGCGGCGCAGTGCGGCGAGAACAACGCGCCGAGGTTGGGCTCGCAGCCGATGAGCTCCTGTGACTCGTCGGGCTCCATCCACCGGTAGTCGTCATCGCCGAATCCGAACGACCGATGATTGTCGAGCTCATGGTGAAGTCGGGCGACGTGCGACGGCCGCGTCGCGACTTGCACCGTGCCACCGCGCGCCCAGTCGCACGCGATCTGCTCGTCGGTGACGACGCGCTCGATCTCGTCGAGCGTCTCGAACATCGCGCGCTGCATCGCGACGACTCCTTCGCGGCCGTGCGCGCGCTCGGTCTGCGCGCGACTTCCCGCGAAGAACGCGGAGCACCAACCGCCGTTGCGGCCCGACGCGCCGAAGCCCACGGTCTCGCGTTCGACCACGACGATGCGCAGCGACGGCTCCGCGCGCTTGAGGGTGTACGCGGTCCACAAGCCGGTGTAGCCCGCGCCGACGATCGCGACGTCGGCGACCTGGTCGCCCAACATCGCGGCGCGCGGCTCGCGCTCGTCGTCGGGGAGCGTCGCGCTCCACAGGCTGGGACCGTCACCGGCCGGTTCGGCCATGGGCGCCAGTATGCTCCGCCGCGTGATCCGCACCGAGCGCCGCGACCGCGTCGACATCGTCACGATCGACAATCCCCCGGTCAACGCCCTGCCCGTGGCCGGGTGGTTCCGCCTGGCCGACACGATCCGGGCCTCCGGCCGCGATCCGGAGGTGCGGGCCGTGATCCTGCGGGCCGAAGGCAAGGGCTTCCAGGCCGGCGTCGACATCAAGGAGCTCGCCGCCGACCCGACCCACGAGTCGCTGGTGCGGGTGAACCGGGGGTGCTGGGAGGCGTTCGCGGCGGTGTACGACTGCGAGGTCCCGGTGATCGCCGCGGTCCAGGGCTTCTGTCTCGGTGGCGGCATCGGCCTGGCGGGCAACGCCGACATCGTCGTCGCGTCGGACGACGCGACCTTCGGCCTGCCCGAGGTCGACCGCGGCGCGCTCGGGGTCGCCACGCATCTCGCGCGGTTCGTCCCCTACCACAAGCTGCGCGCGATGTTCCTCATGGGCACGATGATCACCGCGCAGGAGCTGCTCGCGTTCGGCACGGTCGAGCGCGTGGTGCCGCGCGACGAGTTGCTCGACGCCGCGCTCGAGATCGCGGGCGTCATCGCGAAGAAGAGCCCGGTCGTGATGCGGCGCGCGAAGGAGTCGCTCAACATGATCGACCCCGTCGACGTGAAGCGCTCCTATCGCTTCGAGCAGGGCTTCACGTTCGAGCTGAACCTGTGGGGCGACAGCGACGAGCTCCGCCAGGCGTTCGTCGACAAACGCGAGGCGGAGCTCGACTGACGACGAAGAGCCCAACTGTTGGGAGGATCATGGGCGTATAGCGCCCACCACGCTCCCGACAGTTGGGAGGAAGTGACCCCGCGCTCATCCCGCCGCCCGTGGTCACGAAAATGGCCGCATGCGGCCATTTTCGTGACCACCGACGTCAGACAAGGGCCGCGTTCGCCTCGTCGATCAGCTGCTCGTACCCGTCGGCCAGGCCGTTCAGCGCGGCGACGCAGTCGCCGTTGAACGACGGCCCGTGCATCAGCGCGAGCGTGTTCGGCGCGAGGCCGGCCAGCTTGCGGATCGTCGGCGCGGTCGACGGCGTGAGCGCCGTCGCCTTGAACACCGCCTCGGCCGCGAATGCGGGGCCGAGCAGGTCGCCGTCGGCGAGCGGCTCCCAACGCCCGCCGGCGGTGAACAGATCGCCGCAGAGGAGCGTGCCCGTCACCTCCTCGTAGAGCACGTGCGCGTCCCAACCGTGCGGCACGTGGGGCGTGTCGATGTTGCGCACGCGCTTGCCACCGAGGTCGATCACCTCGTCGTCGCCGAGCGGCCGGGGCGGACGATCGGCGAGGTCGTTGACCTGCACCATGCAGGCCATCGCGCCGTGGGCGACCGTCGCCGCGGGCGCGGCGGCCAGGAAGTCGTTCATCGACCCCGACTCGTCGGCCTCGACGTGCCCGAACGTGATCCACCGCAGCCGGTCGACCGGCACGACCCGCGCCACCGCCTCCGACACGATCGGGAACAGCGCGCGCATCCCGGTGTGGAACAGGAGCGGCTCGTCGGCCACGACGAGGAATTGGTTGAACCCGAAGTCGATGTCGGGAATGTACGTGTTGATGCGATGAATACCGTCGGCGATCTCGTCGATACGGGTTTCCATCAGAACGGCACCTCCGTGGTGAGTAGGTCGGCGCC
>DATMUX010000255.1:0-2407 GCA_035563695.1 Acidimicrobiia bacterium | reverse complement strand
CGCCGTCGTGGCGATCGTGCTCGGCGTGCTCGTCTTGGCCGGATCGAGAACCTTGCTGTTCGGTCATGTTCCCGAGGTTGGCGGCCTGCGCGCGTGGCCGGGCGCCGGTTCGGCATGGTCGACGTTCACCGCGTCGTGGCGCGCCACGATGATGGGTGCCGGTCGCGCCGCCTCACCGGCCTTCGCCCTGATGGCCGCGTCGACGGCAACACTGCTCGGGCACGCGGGGATGGCGCGATCGTTGGTCATCGGGGGCGCGCTCCCGCTCGGCGCGTTCGGTGCGTACCGGCTCGTGCGCTCGTTCGCCGCGTCCGCGCTGCCCGGTGTGGCCGCCGCAGTCGCCTATGCGGTGAATCCCATCATCCGCAACGCCGTGTGGCGGGGTGAGCTCGGCCCGATCGTGTGCTTCGCGCTCGCGCCGTTCCTGCTGGGCGCGTTCGTGCGCGCGGTCGACCCCGGCGCACCCAGGCGCGCTCGCTGGCACGCGGCGGGCACGATCACCTTGCTCGGGATCGCCTGCGGCGCCGTGTGGCCACCCGCGATCGGGTTCGCGTTGTTGATCGCCGTGGCGTTCTGCCTTGCGCTGCCCTTCACCGGCGACGCGGCCGTAGTGAAGCGCGGGCTGGTCGTCGGTGCCGGGACGACCGCGGCGGTGGCGGTGTTGCTCGCACCGTGGTCGCTGACGCTCCTCGGTGCGGATGCGGCGACGTTCGGCGCGTTCCCGCGCGCGCCGCTCTCGCTCGCCGACCTCCTTCGCTTCCATACGGGCGCCGCGGGCGCGGGGCTCGCACCGTGGGGGATCCTTGCCGCGGCCGCGGTGCCGCTCGCGTTCGCGACCGGTCCGCGCCTCACCTGGTCGATTCGCGCGTGGACGCTCGCGCTCGCGTCGTTCGCGCTCGCGTGGATACCGGGCCGCATCGACGGCGGAGCATCGGTGTTGTCACCCGACGGCGTCCTGATCGGCGCCGCGCTCGGTCTGGCGTTCGCCGCGGGGCTCGGCATCGCGGCGATCCTCGACGACCTGCGCCGGTTCCACTTCGGTTGGCGCCAGGTGATGACGGTCGTCGGTGTCGTCGGGCTCGGGTGGGCAATGATCGGTTTCGCGGGTGACACGCTCTCAGGCCGCTTCGGTCTGGGGAGCGAGGACTGGCCGAGCACCTACTCCTGGATGCAGGACAACCCGCCTCCCGGAGGGTTCCGAGTGCTCTGGCTCGGCGATGCGACGGTACTGCCCGCCGACGCCAAGGTCGCCTCCGGCATCGGATACGCGACGACGCTCGACGGTTCCGGTGACGCGCGTGCGCTCTGGGCCGCACCGGCCCAACACTCCGATCGGGCCATCGGTGATGCGTTGCGCGCCGCGACCTCGGGAACGACCGCTCGACTCGGTCACCTGCTCGCACCGGCCGGGGTGCGCTACATCGCCTTCGTGCAGCGCGCCGCGCCCCATTCGGGTCCGTACGGTATCGATCAGAGCGCGCTCGCCAGCGCGCTCGGTCGTCAGCTCGACCTGACCCTTTCGCGCTCCGACGATTCGGGCGTCGTGTACCAGAACGAAGCGTGGATGCCGATGCGCTCGTTCATACCGCCCGCGAGCGCTTCGTCACTGCACATCGACGGAACCGATCCGGCAAGCGCCGCGGAGCGGAGCGAGGCCGTAGGCGTCAAGGGTGTCGCGGTGTCGGGAAGCCGGACCGAGCCGATTGGGCCGGGAACGCTCCTGTGGTCGTGGGCGGCGGGTCACGGCTGGCACGCGTCGGCGAACGGTCGTCAGCTGAGCCGCCGCGACGCGTTCGGATGGACGAACGCGTTCGCGCTCGACGGAAGCGCGCCCGTACGCGTCACCTACCGGGGCGACCTCGCAACCATGGTCGGGCGCACGCTCGAGATCGCGCTGTGGATCGGGCTGATCGCCGCGTGGTTCGTCACTCGTCGCCGCTCCCGTCGGCGCGCGCCCGCAGCCGGTCGCGAACAGCTCGTGGATCTCACGTGAAGCCGCGCCGGTTCGCGTTCGTCCTCGTCGTGGCCGCGGTCGTCGTCGGCGCGATCATCGCGGGAGACGCATCAGCGCGGAACGCCGCGCCGGCACCGCCCCGTGCCTCGTCGGGCGGCGGGTCCGCAGTGTGGTTCTGCCCCGGATTGCCGGCCGCGCAGCAGCAGAGCGGTGGTCGCGTCTCGTTCGCCAACCTGTCCGGTGATGCCGCCGACGTCATCGTCACCGACCTTCCCGATGCCGGAGCCCCGTCGCACACCACGTTCACGATCGCGGGATCGTCCGTCGTCACGAAGGCGCGCCGCGATCTCGGCCTGCCCGGCGCACTGACGGTCGAGACCTTCGGCGGTGATGTCGTCGTGGAAGACGGTGTGCTCGCGGCGCGCGCCGTGGCGTTCGCGCCGTGTGCCGACA
>DATMUX010000254.1:0-5796 GCA_035563695.1 Acidimicrobiia bacterium | reverse complement strand
GCCGCCGGGGAAGAACGGCGACGTCGCTCGTTCCGCCCGGCGGCACATGCCGCGCGATGCACAGCAACGCGATGTCGTCGCCGGTTGCGGGCATCACGTCGAGCAGGCGGTCGACCATCGCCGCGGGGCGTGACCCGGTCGTGGAATCTGCGGCAGGCGCCGTCGGGAGCGGAGGGACAGGGATTCGAACCCTGGGTGCTTGCGCACAACGGTTTTCAAGACCGCCCCGTTCGGCCGCTCCGGCATCCCTCCGCCCACCACCGTAGCGGCGACTGCGTCCCCATCCGTTTTGGCGACAGCGCGTGCTCGATCCGTGCGCCCGCTGTCGCCAAAACGCCACAATAGGAAAGCAGTCAGCGGGGGGCGACGCCGTCGAAGCCCGTGTACGGCTGCAGCACGTCGGGCACGGCGAACCCTCCGTCGGGCTCCTGGTAGTGCTCGAACAGGAACACGAGCGTGCGGCTGACCGCGCACGCGGTGCCGTTCAACGTGTGCACCAGCTCGGTGCCGCCCGACTGCTTCACCCGAGTACCCAAGCGCCGCGCCGAGAAGTCGGTGTAATTCGAGCACGACGTCAGCTCGCGGTAACGGCCCTCCGACGGGAGCCACGCCTCGATGTCGTACTTCTTGGCGGCCGCGGGACCGAGGTCGCCGGCCGCGATGTTCACGACGCGATACGGGAGGCCGAGCCCGCCGACGATCTCCTCTTCGATCGCGAGGATCAGCTCGTGCTCTGCGACGCTGCCGTCCGCGGCGCAGTACGAGAACATCTCGACCTTGTCGAACTGATGTACTCGGAAGATCCCGCGCGTATCCTTCCCGTAGGTCCCGGCCTCACGGCGAAAGCACGTGGAGAATCCTGCGTAGCGCGCCGGCACCTGCTCGGGCGTGAAGGTCTCGGCTCGGTGCAGCGCCGACAACGCGACCTCACTCGTGCCGAGCAGGAACAGCTCGCCGTCGTCGACGTCGTACACCTGGTTGCGATCCGTGGGGAAGAACCCCGCCTCCTCCATCGTGCGCTCGCGCACCAACGCCGGCGTGATTACGGGCGTGAAGCCGTGGCGCACGATCGTCGCCATCGCGTAGTTGACGAGCGCGAGCTCAAGCAGCGCGCCCTCCCGCATGATGTACGCGAAGCGCGAGCCGCTCGCCTCGGCCCCCCGAACGGTGTCGACGAAGCCGACCGCCTCGCCGAACGCGGCGTGATCGAGCGCGGGCGCCGGGGGCGTGACGCCGGCAACCTTCACGACCTCGCCCTCGTCCTCACCGCCGTCGGGCACCGAGGCGTCGGCGGGATTCGGAACTTGCAGCGCCGCGTCACGCAGCTCGGCGTCGAGCGCGGCGAGCCGCTTCTCGCGCTCGGTCAGCTCCTCCTTGAGCCGGGCAGCAGCGTCGATCTTGGCCGGGCGCTCATCGGGCGCGGCCCGGCCGATGTCCTTGCTCGCCGCGTTCTGGCGCGCGCGCAGGTCGTCGACCGCGCGCGCCAGCGCGCGCCGCTGCTCGTCGAGTCGCAGCACCAGCGGGATCAGCTCGGCGCGCACGCGTTTGCGCTCGATGCCACGCCGGTACTCGGCATCGTCGCGCAGCCGCTTCAGGTCGATCACGCGGGATCCTCACGGATCTGCGCGCGCAGCGACTCGACCCACGCCGCGGCGTGCTTCCACGCACGGCCCGCGGCGCGCCGGCGCTCCACACCGGCCTCGGCCGGACCGCCGACCGGATACGAGCCGAGGAACTTCACCTCCGACTGCTTGGCCACGAGGTTGCGCAACGCGTCGGCGATCACCTCGTCGGACACGTGGCCTTCACAGTCGATGAAGAAGCAGTAATCGCCGAGGCCGCGCTTGGTGGGCCGCGACTCGAGCTTCGTGAGGTTGATGGCCCGGGCCGCGAATTCCTGCAGGATCGCGAGCAGCGACCCCGGCCGGTCCTCGCGCTGGAAGCACACGATCGACGTCTTGTCGTGGCCGCTCGGCGCGGGGACGCCGCGGCCGCAGAGCACGAAACGCGTCTGGTTCTCCGGATGATCCTCGATCTCGGTGGCGAGCACGGCGAGCCCGTAGAGGTCGGCGGCCAGCGAGTTACAGATCGCCGCCAGATCGGTGCGCCGCGACTTCGCGACTTCGCGTGCCGCGTCCGACGTCGAGTGCGACGCGCGCGGTTCGGCCGCGGGGAGCTTCTGCGCGAGCCAACCCCGGCACTGCGCGAGGGCGTGGGGGAACGAGACGACGGACCGGACGTCGGCGAGTGCGACACCGGGCCGCGCACACAGGTTCAGCGACACCGGCAGGTCGATCTCGCGTTGGATCAACAGCTCGCTGTCGAACGCGAGCGTGTCGAGCGTCACCGACACCGACCCTTCGATCATGTTCTCGATCGGCACGACTCCGGCGTCGGCGTCGCCGCGCTCGACGGCCGCGATCACCTCGGGGACCGATGCGTACGGAGTCCGGTCCCCGGACGCCAGGTCGGTCTGCGTGAGGAGCGCCTCCTCGGTGAAGGTCCCGGCGGGACCGAAGTAGGCAACGCGCACGGCACCAGGCTAAACGACGGTCCGTACGGAGCCGTTGCCGACGTCGAGCACATAGCCGTGCACATCGTCGACGTGGGCGAGCCACGGGCACGTCCGCACTCGCTCCACCTGCTCGAGCACGTGGGCATCGAGGTCGAAGAAGGCCCCGAAGGCGAACGGCGGCGCCTGGCCCGTCTCCCACGCGAGCTGCTGGGCGAGGTCCTTGTCGTGGACCTTGCGCAGCCCGCAGTCGGTGTGGGCCATCACCGCGACCGAGCGCGTCGCCAGGAGACGTTGCGACAGCACGAGCGAACGCAGCACGTCGTCGGTCGCGACCGCGCCGGCGTTGCGCAGCACGTGCGCGTCGCCGAGCTCGAGACCGAGCACGCGCTGGGGATCGATGCGAGCGTCCATGCACGTGAGGATCGCGATATGGCGCCGGGGGACGGCGGAGGAGTCTCCGGACCCTTCGGCGGACTGATCGGCGGACACATCGGCCACGGGCGCCCAGCGTATTGGAGCGATATGTTTGCGCCGTTACCGCGGGTCAAACAGGAGGACGCCCATGCGGGCCGCAATGTTCACCGAAACCGGGGGACCGCTCACGATCGAGAACGTGGAGCCGGCGCCGCCCGGTCCGCGCGACGTCGTGGTCCAGCTCGGCGCGAGCGGCGTCTGCCACTCCGACCTGTCGCTGAAGAACGGATACGTCGGCATCATGCCGGGCACGATCCTCGGTCACGAGGGCGCGGGCACCGTGCTCGAGGTCGGCAAGGAAGTCACGAAGGTGAAGGCGGACGACCACATCGTGGCGTCGTTCATCCCCGCGTGCGGCGAGTGCTGGTTCTGCCTCCACGACCAGTCACACCTGTGCGACACGGAGCTGGCGGTGATGATGGCGATGCGGGGCAGCCGTCCCGACGGCAGCCAATACATGACGATGACCGGCCTCGGGACGTTCGCCGAGCAGATGACCTGCCACGACTCGTCGATCGTCAAGATCGAGACGGGCGTGCCCGACGAGCAGCTTGCGCTCATCGGCTGCGGCGTCACGACCGGAGTGGGCGCCGCGCTCAACACCGCCGAGGTGCACCCCGGTGCCGTCGTCGCGGTCATCGGGTGCGGCGGCGTCGGCCAGGCCGTCATCCAGGGCGCGCGCATCGCGGGCGCGTCGCGCATCATCGCCGTCGACCCCGTCGAGCTCAAGCGCAAGACGGCCGAGCAGCTCGGCGCCACCGACTTCGTCGACCCGGGCGCCGGCGACCCGGTCGCGCAGGTCCAGGAGCTCACCGGCGGGCGCGGCGTCGACTACGCCTTCGAGGTCATCGGGCTCCCCGAGACGACCCTGCAGGCCTACAACATGATCCGCAAGGGCGGCACGGCGGTGATGGTCGGCATGACCCGCGCCGAGGCGATGCTCACAATCCCCACCTTCGACCTCTTCTTCAACGAGAAGACGTTGAAGGGCTGCAAGTACGGCTCCGGTCAGGTGCGCCGCGACTTCCAACGCTTCGCCGACCTCATCGAGACGGGCCGGCTCGACACGTCATCGATGGTGTCGCGCACGATCAACCTCGACGAGGTGAACGAGGCGTTCCGCGCGATGGAGGCCGGCGAGGTCATTCGCTCGGTCATCACCTCCTTCTAGACACAGGCAGGTATGTGGCCCGGGAAACACTCACGGAAGCGCCCTGACCATCCCGCGTACGTGATGGCGGGGAGCGGGCAGGTCGTCACCTACCGCCGGCTCGACGATCGGTCGAACCAGCTCGCGCAGCTCTTCTGGGACGCGGGGCTGCGCTTCGGCGACCACATCGCGATCGTCATGGAGAACCGGGCCGAGTACTTCGAGCCGTGCTGGGCCGCGCAGCGCTCCGGTCTGTTCTTCACGTGCATCAATTCGCACTTCAACGCCGAGGAGATCGCCTACATCCTCGACGACTGCGACGCGCAGGTGCTCGTCATCAGCGACACGCTGCGCGCCGTCGCCGCCGAGCTCGTCGACAAGATGCCCGGCGTGAAGATCCGGCTCATGTGCGGCGACCCGGCGAATCTCGTCGCCGGCTACGAACCCTACGAGGAAGCGCTGGCGCGCCATCCCGCCGAGCCGCTCGACGAGGAGCTCGAAGGCACACGGATGCTCTACTCCTCGGGCACGACCGGGCGGCCCAAGGGTGTGAAGTACAAGATCACCCGCCAGAGGGTCGGCGCCCAGCCCCTCGAGATGGGCATGATGACGGCGATCTGGCACATGGACGAGCACTCCGTGTACCTCTCGCCCGCGCCGCTGTATCACTCGGCGCCGCTCTTCTACTCGATGAGCACGATGCGACTCGGCGGCACCGCGATCATCATGGAGCACTTCGAGCCCGAGCGAGCACTCGCGTACATCGAGCAGTACCACGTGACGCACTCGCAATGGGTGCCGACGATGTTCGTGCGCATGTTGAAGCTCCCGGACGACGTGCGCGGCCGCTACGACACCTCGTCGCAGCAGGTCGTGATCCACGCGGCCGCCCCGTGCTCGGTCGAGACGAAGCGCAAGATGATCGACTGGTGGGGTCCGATCATCGACGAGTACTACGCCGCGACCGAAGGAACCGGCGCCACCTACATCAACTCACCTGATTGGCTCTCGCACCCGGGTTCGGTCGGTCGGTCGATGCTCGGGCCCATCCACATCGTCGACGAGGACGGCAACGAGCTGCCCACCGGCGAAGTCGGCACCGTGTGGTTCGAGCCGCCGGCCAACCGTCCGGGTTTCGAGTACCACAAGGACGAGGCGAAGACCCGCGAGTCGTTCAACAGCCGGGGCTGGTCGACCGTCGGCGACATGGGCTACCTCGATCCCGAGGGTTACCTGTACCTGACCGACCGCCGCACGTTCATGATCGTGTCGGGCGGCGTGAACATCTACCCCCAGGAAGCCGAGAACCTGCTGATCGAGCACCCCAAGGTCTACGACGTCGCGGTGTTCGGCATCCCCGATCCCGAGATGGGCGAGCGGGTGCACGCCGTGGTCCAGCCTCTCGACTGGGACGACGCCGGGCCGGAGCTGGAGGGCGAGCTGCTCGCGTACTGCCGTGAGCACCTCGCGCACTACAAGTGCCCGAAGGCCGTCGACTTCGAACGCGAGCTGCCGCGCGAGCAGACCGGCAAGCTCTACAAACGCCTGCTACGCGATCGCTACTGGGGCAACACCAAGAGCCGCATCGTCTGACGTGCCGAAACGCGCGGCGGGCAGGGCGTGGGGATGACGGCTCCCCCCGGCTCCGTCATCCCCG
>DATMUX010000253.1:0-3181 GCA_035563695.1 Acidimicrobiia bacterium | reverse complement strand
GCGGCCGCGACCTCCGCCAGCTGGGCCCGTTGCAGATCGGGGCGCTGATACCAGCAGTACACCGCGAGGCCGCGTTCGCGGGCGGCATCGATGAACGTCGGCGTCACGACGTCTTGGTGGGCGGAGACCGCCCGGGCGCCGATCGCGTCGGCGTCGGCGAGCAGGCGTGCCGTCGCACTCGAGTCGAAGGTGTCGCGCAGTAGCGCGACCTCCGCGTCGGGCCGCGCCCGCACGTAGGCGCGCACCGTCGGCATGTGCTGCGACCACAGGAGCACCCGATCGTCCATGCCGGTCTCGGCCGCGGCCGCGACCACGACCTCCGCGGCGGCGGGATCCTTCGTGTCGACCGCCACGCGCAGCCCGGCGTCACCGGCCGCGCGCAGGGCGTCGACCAGCGTGGGCACCGCGAGGCGCGCCAGCAGCGAGTCGCTCGCCCAGCTCACGCGCAGGGGCACGTGCTGCATCCGGGTCAGCCAGCGATCGTGGAGCAGGAACGCCGTGCCCGAACGGCTGCGCCGCACGTCGATCTCGACCACCTCGGCCCCGAGCCGGGCCGCGGCGGCGATGCCCTCGAGCGAGTTCTCCCGGGCGTCGCGCGCGCACGTCCGGTGCGCGATCACCAGGGTCGGGCTCACGGCTCGGGCGCGATCCGCACGAGCGCGGCGAGCGTGCGGTACACCGCCTCGGCCGGACCGAGCTCCTCGGGACGCAGCAGGTTGGCCATGATGCGCAGCACCCACTCCATGAGCGTCCGGCTGTGCATGCCGACCCGCGTGAGCTCGCGCATGACGGCCGGATTGCCGATCGCGCGCACGAACGCGCGGGCCACCTTGAAGTAGAGGCCGTACACGTCGGCGAGGCGGGCGTCGTAGGTCTGGAGCGCGAGCCCGTCGTCGCTGACGAGCGCGAGGTCGACGGCGTCGGCGGCGAGGCGGCCGGTCTCGTAGGCCACCGAGATCCCCTCGCCGTTGAACGGGTTGACGAAGCCGGCAGCGTCACCCGCGACGAGGAAGGTCGGGCCCGAGCGCGGGAGCACCGAGCCGCCGGTCGGCAGCCGGCCACCGGTCGGCGCGCACGTCGCCGTCTCGGCCGACAGTCCCCAACGCGCCGGGGCGGTCTCGCAGAACGCCTCCATGAGATGGGTCGTGTTCACGTGCTTCCAGCCCGCGAACGTCGAGAGCAGCCCGACGCCGACGTTGACGGTGCCGTCGCCGACGGGGAATATCCATCCATATCCGGGCAAATGGGCGCCGGATTTGTCGCGAATGTCGAGATGGCTTTCGATCCAGGGCTCGTCGTGGTACGGGCTCGTGAAGTAGCCGCGGATCGCCATGCCGAGGGGGTAGGAGCGGTCACGGGCCGTCCCGAACGCCCGTCCGAAGCGGGAGTTCGCGCCGTCGGCGACGACGAGGTAGCGGGCCCGCACCGCCTCGGTCGTGCCCGTGTCCGTGCGCCGCACGGCCGCGCCCGCGAGCAGTCCGCCCTCGACGACGGGCGCAACGGCCTCGGCGCCTTGCCAGACGACGGCGCCGGCTTTGACCGCTTGGTCCGCAACCATCTGGTCGAGCTCGCGGCGCCGGGCCACGTACCCGAACGGGGGGAAATCGGGATGCTCCGGCCACGCCAGCTCGAGGGTGATGTCGTGGGCGATCGAACGCAGCCCGTCGAAGCGCTGGAACTCGGCGAGCCGATCCTCGAGCCCCATGTCGTGCAGCTGGCGGACCGCGCGCGGTGTGAGGCCGTCGCCGCAGGTCTTCTCGCGCGGAAAGCGCTTCTTTTCGACCGCGAGCACCCGATGCCCGCGGGACGCGAGCCAGTACGCGCACGCCGCGCCGGAGGGTCCCCCTCCGACGACCAGCGCGTCGTATTGCTCTTGCGCGCGTCCGCTCACGGGCACATGATCACATGCTCGCGGGGCGCGATTCGAAGCGTGCGAAGGCCGCGCCGCGGGCATGACGCCCAATGTGCCGCACGCCCATCTAGCGTGGTAGCAAGAGCCTTACGGCCGGTTGTCAGGCCCGACGGCAACATGCCGGCAACAGGTCAACGAGCCAGGTGGAAAAGGGGCCCCGGGCGCATGCGCGACATCCACACGTGGAACCTGCTCGCACTGCACACGCCGAACTTCTTGCCGAAGACCGTCTTCGGTTTCCACACGCCGTATCTCCGCCGCGCGGGCCGCCTCATCTGGGCGATGCTCCTCTTCACGATCGGTCTCGTCGGCGCCTTCCTCGTCATCCGCCGGCCGAAGAAGTCGAACGAGCCCCCGACGTGGGCGCAGTGCGTGCTCGGTGCGCTGTTCGTGTGGGTGATGTTCGCGCTCGGCTACGGAGTGATCCCGCACGAGTGGCTGACGTTCGGCAACGCGTACCTGAACTTCGACAGCTCGTCGTTCCTGCTGCACAAGAACACGGTCATTCCCTTCGACATCACGCGCGACAAGTTCGTCGACGCCGTGGCAGCCGGGATCTACGTCGTGATGCTCGGCTTGAACGTCTACTTCTTCACCGCGTGGCAGAAGCGCAAGGTCGCCGAGCCCGCCGCCGAGGTCGAAGCGGCGCCGAGCGAACCCACCACGGGCGGCGGCATGTTCTCCCGCCTGCGCCGTCGCGAGAAGCGCGTCTCCGCGTTCGGCCGGCCCGTCACGACGACGGAGACGTGATGACCGAGGGTTGTCACGGCGAGCAGCGAGCGGACGAGTAGCGATGCTGAGCGAGCGACCGCGAGCCGGGTATCCCGGCGAGCAGCGAGCGAGCGAGTAGTCATGGCGAAGACCGACGCGAACCCGCCGATGCCGGAGTTCTCGACCTCCTACGTCCTGCAAGAAGTCGACCCGAAATGGCTCACCCAAGCGGTCAAACCCAAGCAATTCCTGCACATCGACCAAGCCGAATGCATCATGTGCGAAGGCTGCGTCGACATCTGCCCCTGGAAATGCATCCACATGCTGTCCACCACCGCCATCGACGAAGCCGTCAACGCCGACCAACCCGGCGACGACCCCAAAGACCACGTCTTCTTCGTCGTCGACGAAGACGTCTGCACCCGCTGCGCACTGTGCGTCGACCGCTGCCCCACCGGCGTCATCGTCTTGGGCAAAGTCACCGACCAATGGCGCGACGGCGACCCCAACACCCGCACCAACCGCCACGGCTACGCCTACGGCGTCCGCTTCTGATGC
>DATMUX010000252.1:0-10507 GCA_035563695.1 Acidimicrobiia bacterium | reverse complement strand
CGATCCTCGCGGGCAGTGGCTCCGCCTACGCCGTCCCCATGGACCGCAGCCGGGGGCTCCCCGACGTCGCCGCCGACGTGAGCCGACGCCTCCGCGTTCCCGTGGCCGCCGCCGGATCCGTCACGCGCGGCGTCCGCATCGGCTGAGACGCGAAGGCGGCCGCCCCGGAGGGCGGCCGCAGGCGCTTGCGGTCGGCTGCTACTTGCCCTGCTGGCGACGCTGCCAACGCGTCTTCTTCAGCAGCTTCTTGTGCTTCTTCTTGCGCATGCGCTTGCGGCGCTTCTTGATGAGCGAACCCATGGCGGGGCGCGACGCTAGCAGAAGCCGCGAGGAGCCCCACCAGCGGCCGCTATGGTCGATAGCGGTCGGGGGTGGTGTAACGGCAGCACAAGGTCCTTTGGAGTCCTGAGTCGAGGTTCGAACCCTCGCCCCCGAGCCAGAGGAGAAAGGAGAGCGAGCGCATGAGCCAGTACCGACCGCTCAGCGCCGTGGTGCTCGCCGCGGGCGAGGGGACGCGTATGCGTTCCGGCACCCCGAAGGTGCTCCATCCGTTGTGCGGCCGTCCCATGGTGTTGCACGTGGTCGACGCGCTGGCGGAGCTGCCGCTCGAGCGCATCGTCGTCGTGGTCGGTCACGGCGCCGAGCGGGTCACCAAGACCCTGCAGGACCAGCTCGTCACCGAGGTGCCGGTCGAGTTCGTCGAGCAGCGGGTGCAGCGCGGCACGGGCGACGCCGTGAGCGTCGCGCTCACGCTCTTCGACGACCTCGACGCCGAGGACGACATCCTGGTGCTCCCGGGAGACGCGCCGCTCGTGCGTGCCGAGACCATCGCCCGCCTCGCCACCGAGCACCGCGTCCAGGACGCCGCCGCCGCGATCCTGACCGCGGTCGTCCCCGAGCCGCTCGGTCTCGGCCGGATCATCCGCGGCAAGGACGGGCGGGTCGAGCGCGTGGTCGAGCACGCCGACGCCACCGGCGCGGAGCGCGACATCGACGAGATCAACACGTCGATCTACTGCTTCCGGCGCAACCTGCTCGCGCCCGCGCTGCGCCGGTTGAGTCCCGAGAACGCGCAGGGCGAGTACTACCTCACCGAGACGGTCGGCGTGCTCTCTGATGCGGGCCACAAGGTGATCGCGCTGCAGTGCGACGATCCGGGCGAGGCGATCATGGTCAACGATCGCGTGCAGCTCGCCGACGCGGAGAACGAGCTGCGCGCGCGCATCAACCGCGGATGGATGCGTGCGGGCGTGACCATGGTCGATCCGGCCACGACGTACATCGACGCGAGCGTCGAGCTCGATCCCGACGTGCGCATCCTCCCGGGCACGATGCTCGAGGGTCGCACGGTCGTCGGCACGGGCTCGGAGGTCGGGCCGAACACGCGTCTCTCCGACGTCGTCGTCGGTGAGCGAGTGCGGATCGCGACCACCGTCGGCCGCGAGTGCGAGATCGGCGACGACTGCGAGATCGGACCCTTCGCGTTCCTGCGGCCGGGCACGCGGCTCGCGGCCGGCGTCAAGGTGGGTACCTACGTCGAGGTGAAGAACTCCGACATCGGCGAGGGCTCGAAGGTCCCGCACCTGTCGTACGTGGGCGACGCCGACGTCGGCAGCAACGTCAATCTGGGCGCGAGCACCATCACCGCAAACTACGACGGCGAGCACAAGCACCGCACGACGATCGGCGACGACGTCCACACGGGGGTACACACGTCGCTCGTCGCGCCCGTCGAGGTCGGCGACGGCGCCGAGACGGGTGCCGGCTCGGTCGTGACCCACGACGTCGCCCCCGGCCGCCTGGTGAAGGGCGTTCCGGCGCGCGACGCCCGGCCCGTGCGCGAGGATGAAGGCTGATGGAGGTCGTCCCGAAGAAGAAGCTCATTCTCGTCGCCGGCCGCGGCCACCCCGAGCTGTCGGCCGAGGTGGCCGAGCATCTCCGCGTGCCGCTCGGCGACTGCGTGCTGTCGACGTTCGCCAATGGCGAGATCTACTGCCGCTACGGCGAGAGCATCCGCGGCGCCGACGTCTTCGTCTTCCAGACCCACGGCGGCGCGATCAACGACATGTTGATGGAGCAGCTGATCATGATCGACGCGGCGAAGCGCGCGTCGGCCAAGCGGATCACCGCGGTGTGCCCGTTCTATGGATACGCGCGCCAGGACCGCAAGGCCGAGGGCCGCGAGCCCATCACCGCCCGCCTCATCGCCGACATGCTCACCGCGGCCGGCGCGAACCGGGTCGTGACCGTCGATCTGCACACCGGTCAGGTGCAGGGCTTCTTCGACTATCCCGTCGACCATCTGACCGCGGTGCCGGTCATCGCCGAGTACCTGCAGCAGACCGTCGACGGCGACGCGGTGATCGTGGCGCCCGACGCGGGCGGCGGCAAGCTCGCGCGCCGCTTCGCCGACCGGCTGGGCGCCGACATCGCGTTCATCGACAAGCGCCGGCCGAAGGGCACGCACAACGTCGCGGTCGCGACCGAGGTCGTCGGCGACATCGAGGGCCGGACGTGCATCATCGTCGACGACATGATCGACACGGCCGGCACCGTCGTCAGCGCCGCGAACCTGTTGATCGATCGCGGCGCGGCCGAGGTCTACATCGCCGCGACACACGGGCTGCTGTCGGGCCCCGCAGTCGACCGCCTGAAGAACGCACCCATTCGAGAGGTCGTGGTGACGAACACCTTGCCGATCCCCGACGAGAAGCGGTTCGACAACCTCCGGGTGCTGTCGATCGCGCAACTCGTCGCGGTCGCGATCGACGCCGTCTTCGAGGACGGCTCGGTCAGCGAGCTGTTCGGCGGCGACAACATGTAGCGCATGCACCGGTGCGCGCGCGTCCTTCTCGCGGGGCTGCTTCCCGCGATGCTGCTGCTGTCGGCCTGCTCGTCGTCGAAGCCCGCGGCGCAGTCGTCGCCGTCGACCACGCCGCCGGCCGACCGGCCCACGCCGTGGCCCGCGCCCGCGGCGCCGATGGCCCGCGCCCGCGCCGCCGGCCTGGTCCCCGAGACCGCGGAGAGCCTCGAGTACCACGTGCACGCGCACCTCGACGTGTTCGTGAACGGTACGCAGATCACCGTGCCCGCGGGCATCGGGATCGACACCCGCAACCCGGCGGTGCACACGTTCACCATCGCGGGCGCGCGCGCGTACGGCGGAATCGCGGTGCCGTGCGACCAGCCGTGCATCTCGCCGCTGCACACCCATGACGTGTCGGGCGTGCTGCACACCGAGTCGGTGACCCAGAAGGACAACACGCTCGGGCAGTTCTTCACGGAGTGGAACGTCCGGCTCGACGGCGACTGCGTCGCCACCTACTGCCGGCCGGCGACGCCGATCGGCATCTTCGTCGGCGGCACGCGCTACACCGGCGACCCCCGCTCGATCGCGCTCGGCAACCTGAAGGAGATCGCGATCGTGATCGGGACGCCGCCCGCGCAGATCCCGTCGACCTTCGACCAGGGCCTGATCTGAGGGCTCGCCGGGGAGATTCCCCGGGGGCCGGGCCGCCGCGCGACAATGGCGGGCTCCGAATTTCGCCTCACAGGATCGACGCGCCATGGCCGACGTCAAGTTGATCGCGCACCGCCGCACCGACGCAGGGAAGGGCCCCGCCGGCCGGTCGCGCCGCGAGGGGCTCGTGCCCGCGGTCGTGTACGGCCTGCAGGACGAGAACGTCCCGGTCACCGTGGGCGCGCGTGAGCTCGGCACGATCCTGTCGAGCGGGAGCGGCGCCAACACCCTGATCACGCTGACGATCGACGGCCGCGAGCAACTCGCGCTGGCCCGCCAGATCCAGCGGAATCCCGTGAAGGGCACACTGCTGCACGTCGACTTCGTGCGCGTGCGCGCCGACCAGACGATCCAGGCCGACGTTCCGGTACGGCTGACCGGCGACGCCGAAGGTGTGGCGCGCGGCGGCGTGCTCGAGCAGCTGTTGCACACGGTGGGCGTCGAGGCGCTCCCGGCCGATGTACCCCACGCGCTCGAGATCGACATCTCCGAGCTCACCATCGGTGGTTCGGTCCGGGTCGCCGACCTGCGGCCGCCGGCCGGTGTCGTGGTGCGCAACGAGCCCGACGCGGTGGTCGCGCAGATCTCGGCGCCGAGAGTCGCCGAAGTCGCGGCGGAAGGTGTCGAAGGCGAGGGCGCGCCGGCCGAGGGCGAGGGTGCCGCGGCCGCGCCGGCCGAGTCGCCGGAGAGCTAGCGAGCACCCGTGCCCGTCGACCTGTTGGTGGTCGGGCTCGGCAATCCCGGCGAGGAGTACGCGCGGACGCGCCACAACGCCGGTGCCGAGGTCGTCGAGCTGCTGGCCCGGCGTCACGGTGGACGCTTGCGCAAGTCGAAGGACCGCGCGCTGGTCGACGACGTGCGCGTCGACGGCCGGCACATGGCGCTCGCGGTCCCGACGACGTACATGAACGAGTCGGGCCAGGCCGTTGCGCGCCTGAGCCGCCGCAACGAGGCGCCACCGGATCACATCGTGATCGTGCACGACGAGCTCGATCTCCCGGCGGCCGTCGTTCGGGTCAAGGTCGGCGGCGGCCTGGCCGGGCACAACGGTCTGCGGTCGATCAAGCAGCATCTGCACACCGACGAGTTCCTGCGTGTGCGCATCGGCGTCGGGAAGCCGCCGTCGAAGGAGCGCGGCGCCGATCACGTGTTGTCGCGCGTGTCGAAGCGTGAGCGCGACGAGATGGACGTCGCGATCGAGGAGGCCGCCGACGCGGTCGAGTGCATCCTCACCGACGGCGTCGACGCGGCCATGAACCGGTACAACGTGCGCTCGTGACGGCGCGCGCGTGATGGCGGCGCTCTCCGGCCTCACGGCGGTGCTCGCCGACGATCCGGTCGTCGTCGCCGCGACGAGCGGCACCGCCCGTTCGGTCGCGGTTCCCGAGCCCGCGCGTGCGCTGTTCGCCGCCACGCTCGCGCGGGCCACCGCGCGCCGGCCCGTCGTCATGGTGGTGCCGACGGCGGTCGAAGCCGAACGCATCGCCGGCGACCTGCGCGAGTACGTGGGTGAGGACGCCGTGGAGCTGTTCCCTGCGTGGGAGACGCTGCCGTTCGAGCGGGTGTCGCCCGCGACGGAGACCATGGGTCGCCGGCTGCGCGTCATCTGGCGGCTGCGCGCGGGCGGCGATCATCTTCCTCAGGTCGTCGTCGCGCCCGTGCGCGCCCTCGTGCAGCGCCTGGGCCCGCACGTGGAGGACGTCGAGCCGGTGGTCGTGCGCGCCGGCGCGCGGTACGACCGCGACGACCTCGTCGCGCGCCTCGTCGAGCTGGGCTATCGCCGCGAGTACCAGGTCGAAGCGCGCGGCGAGATCGCGGTGCGTGGATCGATCGTCGACGTGTACCCGTCGACGGCCGACCACCCCGTGCGCGTCGACCTGTGGGGTGACGAGGTCGACCGGCTCTCGGCGTTCTCCGTGGCCGACCAGCGTTCGACGCACGAGCTGACCGAGGCCGCGATCTTCCCGGTGCGCGAGCTGCTGCCCACCGATGAGGTGCGAGCCCGCGCGCGCGAGCTGCTGCAGACCCAGCCGTGGGGCCGGGAGCAGTGGGAGCGCCTCGCCGAGGGCGCGACGTTCGACGGGATGGAGTCGTGGCTGCCGTGGCTCACCGCCGACGAGCACGTGCTCCCCGACCTGCTCCCGACCAGCGCGATCGTCGCGCTCGTCGAGCCCCGCCGGCTCCGGGATCGCGCGCAGGAGCTGCTCGACGAGGAAGCGGCGCTCGCGCAGGCGCTCGCGACGACGTGGGGCGCCACCATCGACGACGCCGGCACGCCCCGCCTGTCGATGCCCTTCGACCGGCTGCACACGCACACGAAGGCACAGCCGGTGCCCGTGCTCGCCGCGCCCGACTCGCCCGACACGCCCGTGCTCGCGGCAAGCGCGTTCGACCCCATCGTCGGCGATGCCGAAGGGCTCGCGAAGCGCATCAACGCTCTGAAGGCCGACGGCTTCCGCGTGATCATCGCGGCCGAGGGCACCGGATCCAAGGCGCGGATCGACGACATGCTCGTGGCCGAAGGCGCGCCCGCCGACGTCGTCGTCGCGCCGCTCGACCGCGGCGTGGTGCTCCCGGGCGTACATCTCGCGATCGTCGCCGAGGCCGACCTCACCGGCCGGCGCCGCGTGCACCGCAAGCCGAGGGGTGCGCGCAAGGGTACCGATCACTACGAAGGCCTCGCGCCCGGTGACTACGTCGTGCACCGCGTGCACGGCGTCGGCCGGTACTCGGGCATGGAGACGCGCGAGATGTTCGGCATCACGCGCGACCGGCTCGTCGTCGAGTTCAAGGGCGGCGATCGCGTCTACGTCGACTCCGAGGACATCGGGCTGATCCGCAAGTACACGGGCGGCGAGGAACCGAAGCTCTCCAAGATGGGCGGCGCCGACTGGGAGAAGACGCGCGGCCGGGTGCGCAAGGCGGTGCGCGACATCGCGGGCCAGCTCGTCGTGCTGTACCGGCGCCGGCTCGCCACCGTAGGTCACGCGTTCGCGCCGGACACGCCGTTCCAGCAGCAGATCGAGGACTCGTTCCCGTACGAGGAGACGCCCGACCAGGCGAAGGCGATCGCCGAGACGAAGATCGACATGGAACGGGCGGTTCCGATGGACCGGCTCGTGTGCGGCGACGTCGGCTACGGCAAGACCGAGGTTGCCCTGCGGGCCGCGGCCAAGGCCGTGTTCGACGGCAAGCAGGTCGCGATCCTGGTACCCACCACGCTGCTCGCGAGTCAGCACGGCCAGACGTTCCGCGAGCGCTTCGCGAATTATCCGGTGCGCGTCGAGGTGCTGTCGCGGTTCCTCGGCGCGAAGGAGCAGGCCGAGGTCGTGCGCGGCGTCGCCGACGGCACCGTCGACATCGTGATCGGCACCCACCGCCTGCTCTCGGGCGACATCACGTTCAAGGATCTCGGCCTGCTCGTGGTCGACGAGGAGCAACGCTTCGGCGTGCAGCACAAGGAGAAGATCAAGGAGTGGCGGACGAGCGTCGACGTGCTGACGCTTTCGGCCACGCCGATTCCCCGCACGCTCGAGATGTCGTTGACGGGAATCCGGGATCTCTCGCTCGTGAACACGCCGCCCGAGGACCGCCAGCCGATCCTCACCTACGTGAACGAGTTCGACGACCGCGCCGTGAGCGAGGCGATCCGCCGCGAGCTGCTGCGCGAGGGTCAAGTGCTCTACGTGCACAACCGTGTGCACGACATCGCGCACGTGGCCGACGACGTGAAGCGGCTCGTGCCGGAGGCGCGGGTCGCGATCGCGCACGGTCAGATGGACGAGGGCCGGCTCGAGCGCGTCGTGCAGGAATTCTGGGAGCGCGAGCACGACGTGCTGGTGTGCACGACGATCGTCGAGAGCGGTCTCGACATGCCGACGGTGAACACGCTCGTCGTCGACCGGGCCGACGTGCTCGGGCTCGCGCAGCTCTACCAACTGCGCGGTCGCGTCGGCCGCCGCGGCCAGCGCGCGTACGCGTACCTCTTATACCCCCGTGATCGAGCGCTCACCGAAGAGGCGTACGAGCGACTGAAGACGATCGGCGAGTTCACCGACCTCGGGTCGGGATTCAAGATCGCGATGCGCGACCTCGAGATCCGCGGCGCGGGCAACCTGCTCGGTGGCGAGCAATCGGGGCACATCGCCGCGGTGGGATTCGACCTCTACGTCGAGATGGTCACCGAGGCGGTGGGCGAGCTCACCGGCGAGCAGCCGGAGCACCCCGCCGAGGTGCAGATCGACGTGCCGGTGACCGCGCACTTGCCGCGCGACTACATCGCGCGCGACGACGTGCGCATGGAGGCCTATCGCCGGCTGGCCGCGGTCACGACGCCGGCCGACGTCGACGACGTGCGCGCCGAATGGGAGGACCGCTACGGCCCGCCGCCGCCCCCGGCCGAAGCACTGCTCGACGTGGCGCGCCTGCGGGCCGCGTGCCTGCGCCTCGGGATCCGCGCGGTGTCGGTGCAGAAGGGGCACGCCCGGCTCGACGGCTGGCAGCCGCTGAAATCGCAAGAAGCGCGATTGAAGCGCGCTGTTGCCCGGGCCCAGGTGTTGCCCGGCGCCGTCGTCGTGCCGATCCAGCCGTCCACCCAGCTGTCGATCACCCAGGGTTTGCTCAGGCTGCTCGACGAGATCGCGCCCGACCCGTCCCGGTCCGGCGAGGTCGCGCAGGTACCATCGCCCGGATGACCCGCCGCCGACTTCGTCGCTTCGCGCCCGTGCTCATGGTGGGTGTCGTCGCGCTCGCGGCGAGCGGGTGCTCGAGCACGATGAACGACGCCGCGACCATCACGTCGAACGACGCGAACGGCGCGCACACGACGCACATCGCGCGCGCCGACTTCCTGAGTCAGCTGCACGCGCTCGTGTCGAATCAGAAGGCGAGCAGCGCGCAGCTCGCCGGTGACCGAACGAACACCACCGACCAGAGGGCCGCGGCGTTCTGGCTCGGCCAGCTCGTGTTCCTCGCCGCGGTCGATGCCGAGTTCCGGGCCCACAACCTGTCGGTGACGCCGGCCGATCGCGACGCGGCGAAGCAGCTCATCTCCGGCAACCTGTTCCCGCAGCAGGTGTTCGCGGGCTTCGCGCCGTCACTGCAGAATCAGCTGCTCGACGGGTGGAGCCGGCTCGCCGCGGTCATCCGCTACTACGAGAGCTGCCCGTCGGGCCGGTTCGTGGAGCACATCCTGCTGCGTACCCACGACGACGCCGAGGCCGCGTTCAACCAGATCCGCGCCGGTCAACCGTTCGGGACGGTGGCCAAGGCGAAGTCGATCGACACCGGCTCCGCCCAGGCGGGCGGTGCGCTCGGCTGCCTGACACCCGGTGAGTTCGTTCCCGAATTCCAAACTGCCGCGGAGCAGGTCCCGTTCGACACCGTGACGGTGCCGGTGAAGACCAAGTTCGGGTACCACCTCATCCTCGCGCGCCACTGGGACCCGGTTGCCGACCAGGGTTACGTGCAAGCGCTCGACCAGGCCGCGCGCACCGCGGTGTTCGGCCGGCTCGCCCAGCTGCACGTGCGCCTCGATCCGCGCTTCGGCACAGGGCGGATGGTCAGCGACGGGCAGGGTGGCATCAGCTACGTCGTGACGCCCCCGGCCGTGCCCGACGTGCGCGATCAACGCGAGAAGAGCGCGGCCAACTCGTCCACCACGACGGTGCCGGCCGGCGGGTGAGCCGGCCGCGCGTCGTCGTGGTCGGGTTGGGCCCGGCCGGCATCGATCTCTTGTTGCCCGCGGCGCGCGCCGCGCTCGAGCGGATCCCCGTGCGTTATGCGCGTACGGCTCGCCACCCCGTCGTCGGCGACCTCGCACGCGCCGGGGTCGCGCTGGAGCCGCTCGACCTGCTGTACGACTCCGGCGACGACCTCGACGCGGTGTACGCCGCGATCGCGGCGCGGGTCGTCGAGGCGGCGCACGAGCACGGCGAGGTCGCGTACGCGGTGCCGGGCAGCCCGTCGGTCGCCGAGCGCACGGTCGTGCTGCTGCGCGCCGGCGGGATCGAGGTCGAGATCGTCCCCGGGCTCTCGTTCGCCGACCTCGCGTGGAACCGGCTCGGCATCGACCCCATGACGGGCGCGCGCGTCGTCGACGCGCGCGCGTTCACGGTCGACGCTGCGGGGTTCGCCGGTCCGTTGCTCCTCGCGCAGTGCGACACGCGCTTCGTGCTCTCGGACGTCAAGCTGGCGTTGCTCGAATCGCTTCGCCCCGACCACGACGTGGCGGTGCTGCAGCGCCTGGGCATGCCCGACGAGCACATCGCGCACGTCGCACTCGCCGAGCTCGACCGCGCCGTCGAGCCCGACCACCTGACCTCGGTGTTCGTCGACACCGGCGAGGCGTCGGTGGCGGGCGAGCTCGCCCGGCTCGTCGCGCTGACGGAGCGGTTGCGCGGTCCGGGCGGCTGCCCGTGGGACGCCGAGCAGACGCATCACACGTTGCGCCGCCACGTGCTCGAGGAGGCGTACGAAGTGGCCGACGCGATCGAGCTGCTGCCGGTCGATGCACCGGGCGGCGAGATCGCGCCGGGCGCGTACGACGCGCTGGAGGACGAGCTCGGCGATCTCTTGTTCCAGGTGATGATCCACTCGGTGCTCGCCGCGGAGGCGGGCGCGTTCACCATCGCCGACGTCGCGCGCGGGATCCACGACAAGCTCGTGCGCCGGCATCCGCACGTCTTCGGCGAGGTGCAGGCCGAGACGGCCGACGCGGTCGTGACGAACTGGGAGCAGATCAAAAAGGACGAGTCGGGTCACGACTCGCTGGTCGAGGGGATCACACCCGGACTGCCGTCGTTGCTGTACGCGCAGAAGCTGTTTCGCAAGGCGGCGTCGATCGGGCTGGACGTGCCGGGAGCGCCCGTAGACGACGGACGGACGTTCGGCGACGAGCGCGTGCTCGGCGACGCGCTGGCGGCGCTGGCGGCGGCGGGCGCCGACGACTTCGTGATCGTGCGCGGCTACCGCGGCGACTGCATCGCC